>CALQFT020000040.1 GCA_943329925.2 Opitutus sp. GAS368 | reverse complement strand
TCAAGCTGCGTAGGGCTGCCTCAAAGTGGCGGTCATCCGGGGAGGCCACGCACACAAAATCCACCTCCGATTCCAGCAGGCGCCCGATGGCGTCGGGCTCGCAATAGCTTTCAAAAGGGGCGATTTTCGCGCCGGCTTGCTTCTTGTAGGTCTGGGCGCGGGCACCGGTACGCGAGGCCACGGCGAGCAGGGGCACTCGCAGCAGGCCGAAGTCTGGGTCGTAGATACCTTGGGCGTGGGCTTGCTCAAAAAAAGGCCGGTAGGTTTCCTCGAAGATCATTCCGAGGCCGACCATGCCGGCGCGGAGTTGGTGGAGTGCAGTCTGGAGTTCTGGCATGTGAATTCACTTTTAAGGTTTTGTGCGCAGGTTAAGGCTTCCATTTTAGATGGAGGCGGGGTACTTTCGGGGCGGCACAGGACCAAAGTGAATCCACTTTCAACACCTACCCCAATGTCCGTCAAGAATTCTCCAAAAAAATCCCAACCCGAGCCCACCTGTGTGGAGGCGGTCTACGAGCAAATTCTGCTCCAGATCGTCAGCGGGACCCTCACTGGGGGCGGGGAAATCAAAAGCACCCAACTGGCGCGCCAACTGGGGTTGAGCCGCACGCCGGTGGTGCAGGCCCTTCAGCGCCTGGCCGCAGATGGACTTGTGAGCCTGGAGGTCAATAAGCGCGCGGTGGTGCGTCCCGGGGCGGAGAACTGGTTGGTGGAATTGCACGAACTGCGCGAATGGCTGGAACCCCCGGCGGCGGCGCGGGCGGCGCTGAACATTAGCGAGGTGGATTTGGAGCGACTGCGGCGGCATGCGGAGGAAGCGCTCCCGCATTCCCATCCGGACTGGACCCACGCGGCCCAGCAGTTTGACTTCGCCCTTCACCTCGCAATTGCGGATTGCTCCGGCAATTTTGCCCTGCGGGAAACCCTGCGGAAAATATGGGCCTTTAAACGGATTTCCTATTTGGCCGCGCCGGAGAAGCCCGAAACTCTGGAGCGCGGCTACGGAGAGCATCTTGCCCTGTTGGAAGCCCTCGGGCAGAGGGACGGGGAAACGGCCCGTGCGGCAATGTTGTTTCACCTGCGCTCAGCGGGAACGTTGCGTCAGAGCCGGACGATTGTCTGATTTCAAAGTGAAAAAACTCTGACGTATGTGGAACTTCTTTTTTAGAGCAAAGCCCTCCTTTTTTTCCGCTTCGCTCTTTCTGCGGCTTGTATGGGTGGGGCTTTGCTTGGGAGTAACCCCTTTGCACGCTGGGGTGGATTACCTCAAGAACGTCAAACCTCTTCTGCAGGAGCGCTGCTACTCCTGTCACGGAGCCCTTAAACAAAAAGGAGGGCTGCGCATGGATACTGCCGTACTTTTACGAAAAGGAGGTGAGTCAGGCGGGGCGCTTTTGAAGGGGTCGGCTGGCAAGGTCTTGCTTTTGGAGCGAGTCAGTTCGACGGACCCGGAGGAGCACATGCCGCCCAAGCACGAGGGCGAAAGGTTTTCTGCGGCCCAAATCCAAGTCCTGCGCGAGTGGATTGAGGCTGGGGCTTCAGCGCCGGCAAATGAAGAACCCGAGTCCGACCCGCGTGAGCACTGGGCCTTCCGGGAACGTCAGCGCCCGGCGGTGCCTGCTATTGTTTCTGGAGGCTGGGGGAGGAACGCGATTGATGCGTTCATTGCGCAGGGGTATGCCCGCAGCGGGGTGACTCCCGTGGCAGAGGCGCCGCGGCAGTTATTGTTGCGCAGGCTTTATCTGGATCTGGTGGGCGTTCCGCCGACTCTGGAGGACATCGCATCCGTGGAGAGTGCCCCGGCGGCCGGGTGGTACGAGGCGACGGTGGAGCGCCTGCTGGCCGATCCGCGTCACGGCCAACGTTGGGGCCGGCACTGGATGGATATCTGGCGCTACAGCGACTGGTGGGGTCTTGGCGCCCAGTTGCGCAACAGCCAGAAACACATCTGGCATTGGCGGGATTGGATAGTCGAATCCCTTAATGCCGACACTCCCTACGATGAAATGCTTCGCCTCATGCTGGCCGCCGATGAGATCGCTCCCACCGATTCCCAAAAGCTGCGGGCTACAGGTTTCCTCGCCCGCAACTGGTTTCTTTTTAATCGCAACAGCTGGCTTGAAGAAACCGTGGAGCACGTGGGTAAGGGCTTTCTCGGGCTGACGTTTAATTGCGCAAAGTGCCACGACCACAAATACGACCCCATTTCCCAAACGGATTTTTACAAAATGCGGGCCTTCTTCGAACCCTACCATGTGCGCTTGGACATGGCTCCGGGGGAGGGTAACCTCGAACGCGACGGCGTCCCGCGCGTGTACGACGGCCTGCCTGAAACGCCCACCTTCCGCTTCGTGCGGGGCGAGGAAAGCAACGCGGACAAGTCTACCCCCATTTCTCCGGGTGTGCCCGCCATTCTGGCTCTGGGAACCCTCAAAATCACCCCAGTTCCTCTGCCCGCACTCGCCTCCGAGCCAGAACGCCAGCCCTGGGTTCTGGACGCCCATATTGCCAGTGCGAAAAAAGCGCTGGAAGCAGCCCAAGCCCCTCTCTCAACGCTGCGGGAAAAACTCGCTGCCGCTGAAAAGAAGGCGTCTGAGTCGCCTGCGGTTCCTGAGAAAGAGGGCCTTTCAACGCCTCCTGCTACGGCGGCAGGGGTTACCCGAGCGGTTTCCTCTGCGGCAGCTTTGACGGAGGCTCGCGCCGAGTGGACGCTCGCCGAGCAAGCCGCCGCGCTTGCCAAAGCCGAGCTTGGCAGCGTTGAGGCTCGAGCGCGGGCCATGCGAGCCCTTTGGGAGGCACTTCCAAGCGAGCCGGAGCTCAAATTATTAGCGATTCAAGCTGAAAGAGAGTTCAACGTCACTAAGCAGCGCCACGTCCTCGCAGATGCCGCACTGCGCTTGCTTCGGAGCGCTCCTGAAAAGAAGCCGACCATTGAAAAGGAGGCGAAAACCGCGGAGGAAGCTTTGGCCAAGGCCTTGAAAACCTTCGACGCCCCCGTTCAATCCGGGGACGTTTATGCCCGTCTTTACGGTGCAAAGTGGACGCCCACCCGTTTTCTTTCCTCCGGCAAGGATGATCCGGACGTTCCCTTTCCAAGCGTGAGCACGGGACGGCGCAAGGCCTTGGCCGAATGGATTACCGATCCTCGGCACCCACTGACGGCGAGGGTGGCCGCCAATCATCTTTGGGCTCGCCATATGGGGGTTCCGCTGGCCGCTAACACGTTTGAATTCGGGCGCAAGGGTTCAGCCCCCACTCAGCCCGAATTGCTCGATTGGCTGGCCTCCGAGCTGGTGGAAAGCGGGTGGAGCATGAAGCACCTTCACCGGCTCATTGTGAACTCGGCTGCTTACCGGCTGTCTTCCTCCCTTGCCGGAGCCGAGGCCGCCATTGCCAAGGATCCTGACAATATGCGGCTGTGGAGGCGCACTCCACTGCGTTTGGAGTCAGAGGCCGTGCGCGACTCCATTCTGGCTCTAGCGGGCGAACTGGACTTCACTGTCGGGGGCGCTTCTATTCCCGCCCCAAAACAGGCCGAATCCAAGCGGCGCAGCCTCTATTTTTATCATTCCAACAACGAGCGGAACCTTTTCCTGACCACCTTTGACGAGGCTGCCGTGAAGGAGTGCTACCGGCGCGATGAAAGCATCGTCCCCCAGCAGGCGTTGGCCCTCACCAACAGCAGTCTTGTCCACGATGCAGCCCTCCGGATTGCAACCCTTCTTTTTAAGTCCGCTCCGGAGCAGCCTCCTATGCAAGAGGGGGACTTTATTCGCCGCGCCTACTCCTATGTTTTGGGAATTAAGGTAAACGCTGAAGAACTCGCCGCCTGTTCCCAGGCGATGGACGCTTGGCGCAAGGACGCTCTTGCCGCCAAAACGGACGCTCCTGCCCAAGCTCGCACCAACCTTGTTTGGGCGCTTCTCAACCACAATGATTTCGTCACCCTGCGCTGAACCTAGACCAATTTTCCCGTGAAATCTTCCCTCCCCGCATCTCCCTCCCAGGACCCGCTTTCGCGGAGGACCTTTCTTTCAGATCTTGGAATGGGCTTCACCGGTCTGGCCTTGGGCGCCATGCTTGAGCGCGAAAGCCGCGCCAGCGCCTCCCTTTGGACACCGCCCACGGGTCTGGCGCATTTTCCGCCGAAGGCTAGGAGCGTCATCTGGCTTTTCATGAACGGTGGGGTCAGTCACATGGAAAGCTTCGACCCCAAGCCGATGCTTTCCAAATACGGGGGCAAAACCATCGCTGAAACACCCTTCGCCGGGGTGCAGGATCCCAAAAAGTTGGCACTGGAGCGGTTGCTAGTTCCGGATG
This sequence comes from Opitutus sp. GAS368, assembly GCA_943329925.2. GTDB lineage: Bacteria > Verrucomicrobiota > Verrucomicrobiia > Chthoniobacterales > Chthoniobacteraceae > Chth-196. The sequence goes on along the minus strand of CALQFT020000040.1, from coordinate 19,168 downwards.
GAAATGGCAACCAGCGCAACAAGATATTCCCCCTGCAGGTGGGTTTTAAAAAGCACGGTCAGAGCGGAATTGAACTCAGCGACTGGTTTCCAAACATCGCTCGCAACGTAGACAAGTTGGCCATCATCCGCTCGATGTACACCACCGACAGCAACCACGGCGCCCAAACCCAGTTCCACTCGGGTCGCCACATGGTGGATGGCTCCTTCCCGACTCTGGGCGCCTGGGTGCACTACGGACTGGGCTCTCTTAATGATAACCTTCCCCAGTTTGTCTCCATCGGCACCCGCGAGTATTGGAACAACAAGGATGGTCATTATCTAGGCCCCGCCCACGATGCGGTGCCCTTGCGCATAGATCCCTCCAACCCGCTCGACTTCGGCCAGCCGCAGCGTCCTTTTACGGCAAGGTCCCAAGAGATTGGGCTCGATTTGGTGCGAGAGCTCAATTTGTTACGCGGGGTGGAATACCCACACGACCCAGTGATGGCGGCCCGTGTGGCCTCCTACGAGCTGGCTTTCCGCATGCAGCGTTCGATGCCCGAGGCGCTTGATTTTTCTAAAGAAACTGCAGAAACCAAGGCGCTCTACGGCATTGATCTGCCACACTGCCGCGACTTTGGCTCTCAAATGCTCGCCGCCCGAAGGTTGGTGGAGCGGGGGGTGCGTTTTATCCAAATCCAGCACGGCGGCGGCGGCGCTGGCGCGTGGGACGCCCACGGCGGGCTCAAGGCCAACCACTCCAAACTGGCTCTCCAAGTCGACCAGCCCATTGGCGCGCTCCTTACGGATTTGGCGCGCCGCGGCATGCTGGAGGAAACTCTAGTGGTTTTTGCTACTGAATTCGGGCGTACTCCCGGTACTCAGGGAGCCGATGGTCGGGATCATCATATTTTCGGGTTTAGCGTCTGGATGGCCGGGGGCGGGATCAAGGGCGGAATAGCGCATGGCGCCACCGACGAGCTGGGTTTTCACGCCGTAGAAAACAGGCACTATGTCACCGACGTGCACGCCACTATCCTTCAGCAACTCGGCTTGGACTCGCGTAAACTGGAAATTCCGGGCCGCAAACGGCTCGAAATCGACCATGGTAAGCCCATCACCGAAATTATATAGGACCAGAGGTGCTGGGTCTCAACTGGAGCTCTTTGCCTGTGGGAGCCTTGCTGGCAGTCGTCGTACCGTAACGGGCTGGAGGACGAGGCGCTGGTTGTCGGGACGCTTTCGGCCGTCAATCTTTGTCGAGACCCAGACGAGCTGCCTCTCCGCTCCCCCGCAATGAGGAATGTTTTGCGGCACACCGTTCCCAGTGTGGAGACTGTTGGGATGGGTGAATTTCGCGGGGAGCAGGGGCGCAGAATCAATGCGATGGGTTCAGCACTAAAAAGTCCAGAGGGGCTCCTGCAAAAAACGCCCCCGTCTTCGGGGGATCGATGGCAGCAAGCGCCTTGTTCTTGGAAATAGCGGTGGACCAGTTAAGGTTCCGAGATGATTCGTTCCCTCCTCACCCTGTCTTTAACCCTTTTTGCCGCCACCGCGTTTGCGCAAAACGCACAATTTGTTTACTTCGGAACCTACACCAATCCCAAGTCAGGGAGTGAGGGGGTGTATGTTTCACATTTTAATGCTGTTACTGGGGAGCTTTCCTCTCCGGTGGTTGCTGCAAAAACGATAAGTCCGAGCTTTTTAGCGCTGCATCCTTCCGGGAAGTTTCTCTACACAGTGGGCGAAGAACGAGCTGAGGGGAGTTCCACGTCGGCGATTGGGGCGTATAAAATTATGCGTCCGAGCGGGGTGTTGGAGCGGCTTAATAGCGTGAATGCCGGGGGGAAGGGGCCCTGTTACATCAGCTTGGAGAAGGGTGGAGCACTTGCGATGAGCGCTCAATACTCGGACGGGACCGTGACGTCTTATCCAGTGGGTAAGGACGGCAAATTGGGAGAGGCTGTGAGCAAAATTCAGCACGAGGGGAAGGGGCCCAATAAGGGACGCCAGGATACTCCCCATGCCCACAGTATCCGGCCTTCGCCCGACAATCGCTTCGCGCTCGCCTGCGATTTGGGGGCGGACAAAGTGTTTATTTACAAAATGGACCCCGCCGCCGGCACCTTAACCGCTCATGGAGAGGTTAGCCTTCCTGCCGGTTCGGGGCCTCGGCACATCGCATTTCATCCAAACGGTCGCTTTGTTTTCGTAAATAACGAAATCTTGATGACTGCGAGCACCTTCGCTTGGGATACGGAGAAGGGGACGCTTAAGCTTTTGGATACCGTTTCGACCCTTCCTGAGGCAGACCGCGCGCTCAAGGGGCTCAGTACTGCAGAAACTGTGGTGCATCCCAACGGGCGCTTTGTTTATGTCTCCAACCGCACCCATGACACCATTGCCGTCTTTGGGTGTGATGCTAATACAGGGAAGCTCACCCTTTTGGAAAATGTACCCGCCGAGGGAAAAATCCCCCGTAATATCAGTCTGGATCTAACCGGCAAGTGGATGGTTGTGGCTCATCAAGACACGAATTCCGCGGCGGTTTTCAGTGTGAATCAGGAGACTGGCCGCCTGAGCTTTACCGGCAAAAAGGTGAGTGTGGGGGCTCCCGTGTGTGTGCGCTTTCTTGCTGCTGAATAAGGCGCTGGGGCTAAAAACGGTTGAGCTTTGAAGCTCCAACGGCGCTTAGAACTGACGTGCACCGAATGCGCCACCTCTCATACCATCTCTTGTAGGTTTATGGATGATTAAAAGACCTCAGCACCTGGGACCGCGGAGCCCCAGCTCCGCTTTGACGCTCCAAAAACTCAGACAGCCATTGCGGAGCTGGGGCTCCGCTGTCCCGGGAGAGAAGGACCAGTTTTCTTCAAGATTTGGTATCATTCCACCCATGGGCTAGGAACTGGACGGGCAGGAATTTGCTTTTTGCCACGCGGAGGGCGTTTTCAGCCTAGACGCTGGGCGTTAATAATCGTCAAATATATCGCACCTTTTTTTACATCCACTAACCCCGCTTGATCCGGCCCCCACCAGTTCGTCGCGCTCTTTTCTTATCAGACTAAACAGAAATGAATAATTCCAGCCTTCCCGAGAAACAGGGGCTTTACGATCCTCAGTTTGAGCATGATGCGTGCGGTGTTGGTTTCGTTTGTCAGATGAAGGGTAAACGAACCCACGATATCATCCAACAGGCGCTCACCATGCTGGTTAACTTGGATCACCGGGGCGCTTGCGGTTGTGAGGTCAACACAGGGGACGGTGCTGGTATTTTGCTCCAACTGCCCCACGGCTTTTTCGCCAAAGCGGCTGCCGCAGCTCATTTCAGCCTGCCCGAGCCGGGCCAGTACGCAGTCGGGATGCTTTATGTATCACCGGACCCCGCCGTCCGGGCCGCGAGTGAAAAGACGTTTGAGGAAGTCGTCGTTTCTGAAGGCCAGACGGTTCTGGGCTGGCGGACCATTCCCACTGACAATTCCAGCCTTGGGAAAACCGCGCTTGAAAGCGAGCCGGCGCACCGCCAGGTTTTTATCGGCCGCGGCGCCAACTGTGCCTCGGAGCAAGATTTTGAGCGAAAGCTGTTTGTCATCCGCAAGGTAGCGCACCACAAAAACCGTACTTCCGGCAACGATACTTTCTGGTACGCACCCGGAATTTCCTGCCGGACGGTTATTTACAAGGGGATGTTAATGCCCGAGCAGGTGGGACGCTACTTTCTAGATCTTTCGGATCCGAGCATGGAGACAGCGCTGGCCCTAGTGCACTCGCGGTTTTCGACCAACACCTTTCCTAGTTGGGAGCGCTCGCATCCTTACCGGTACATTGCGCACAACGGCGAGATTAACACTCTGCGCGGGAACATCAACTGGATGAAGGCGCGCGAGCCCTTCCTGGCCAGCCCGCTGTTTGGCGACGACATGGCCAAGGTGCTGCCTGTGGTCAACACGGCAGGCTCCGATTCGGCGATGTTCGACAATGTGCTTGAACTGTTAGTCATGGGTGGACGTTCCCTCCCCCATGCCATGATGATGATGATTCCTGAGCCGTGGAGCGGCCATGAGTCCATGAGCGAGGAAAAGAAAGCCTTCTACGAATACCACTCCTGCCTCATGGAGCCTTGGGATGGCCCGGCCTCCGTGGTTTTCACAGACGGCACGATGATCGGGGCAACTTTGGACCGCAACGGTTTGCGTCCGTCACGGTATTACGTCACCAAAGACGACTACGTCATCATGGCTTCTGAAGCCGGCGTGCTTCCGCTCGATCCCGAACGCATCGCAAGCAAAGGGCGCCTCCAACCAGGGCGCATGTTCTTGGTCAACATGGAGGAAGGCCGCATCGTTGCCGACGAGGAGATCAAGCAGCAGATCGCCTCGGAAAAACCCTATCGGCAGTGGTTGGACGAAAACCTCGTCAAACTTGCCGACATCTCCGATGCCTCCGAGGTGCCGGGGCCGGACCATGACACAGTTCTGCAGCGGCAAATGGCTTTCGGTTACACTTTTGAAGACCAGCGCAAGCTGCTCATCCCCATGGCTAGGGACGGGGTTGAAGCGACAGGCTCCATGGGTACCGACATCCCCCTTGCCGTCCTTTCCAACAAAGCCAAGCTCCTCTACGACTACTTCAAGCAGCTTTTTGCGCAGGTCACCAACCCGCCCATCGACTGTATCCGTGAAGAAATTGTCACCTCCGCCATCACGACCATCGGACCGGAAGGCAACCTGCTCGACCCCACCCCGGAGAGCTGCCACCTCATTGAGCTTTCCACGCCCATCATCACCAACGAGGAACTTGCAAAACTGCGTCACGTGGCACAAGGCCAGTTCCGTTCGGTGACGATTCCCACGTTGTTTGAGGCCTCGCTTGGAGCCAAGGGGCTTGAGTTGGCGCTCGAAGAGGTCTGCCAGCAGGCAGGTCTGCACATCGACGCGGGCATCAACCTGATCATTTTGAGCGACAGGGGGATCAACCGGCACAACGCAGCCATTCCCCCGTTGATGGCGGTTTCAGGCCTCCATCATTTCCTTATTCGGGAAGGCAAGCGCACCAAAGTTGGGATCATTCTTGAGTCGGGTGAACCGCGTGAAGTCCACCATTTCTGCACATTGATTGGGTTTGGGTGTTCGGGCATCAACCCGTACCTCGCCTTTGAAACTCTGGATGACATGATCCGCCAAGGACTTCTGGTGGGAGTCGACCATTACCAGGCCTGCAAAAACTTTGTGAAGGCCGCAACCAAGGGGATCGTAAAGGTCGCCTCCAAAATTGGGATCTCCACTATTCAAAGCTACCATGGTGCACAGGTCTTTGAGTGCGTCGGACTCCAGCAGAAACTGGTGGACCGCTACTTCACCGGAACGGCCACTCGGATCGAGGGCGCCGATTTGGCGGCCATCGCGGCTGAGACGCTTTCCCGCCACCACGCCGCATTCCCCGAGCGCATTGAAAAATCCGCCACCCTCGAGGTGGGCGGCGAGTACCAGTGGCGCAGCGAAGGCGAAGCGCACCTGTTCAGCCCGCAAGTGATTCACTCGCTCCAGAAAGCGGTCCGCACCAACAACTACGATACATTCAAGACGTACTCCAAGCTGGTCAACGAACAGATGGAGCAGATCTTCACGCTGCGCGGCCTCCTGCAGTTTAAGGACCGCACCCCAGTGCCGCTGGAGGAAGTTGAATCGGTGGAATCCCTCGTCAAACGGTTCAAAACAGGCGCCATGAGTTACGGCTCCATTTCACAGGAGGCCCACGAAAGCCTCGCCATTGCGATGAACCGCATCGGCGGCAAGTCCAACACGGGCGAAGGCGGCGAAGATCCGGAGCGCTACACCTGGACCAACGCGCAGGGAGACTCCAAAAACAGTGCTATCAAGCAGGTCGCCTCGGGCCGCTTTGGCGTTACAAGTCTCTACCTAACACAGGCCAGAGAGTTGCAAATCAAGATGGCACAGGGAGCCAAGCCCGGGGAGGGCGGCCAGCTTCCGGGCGGCAAGGTCTATCCTTGGATCGCCAAGGTGCGCCATTCTACTCCCGGCGTGGGACTGATTTCACCCCCGCCTCACCATGACATCTATTCCATCGAGGATCTTTCGGAGCTCATTCACGACTTGAAAAACGCCAACCGCGCCGCGCGGGTGAGCGTCAAGCTGGTCTCCGAAGTGGGTGTTGGAACCATCGCCGCGGGCGTAGCGAAGGCGCATGCCGATGTGGTTCTCATCTCAGGCTTCGACGGCGGGACGGGCGCTTCGCCCCAGACCTCCATCAAACACGCAGGTCTGCCTTGGGAACTCGGACTGGCCGAAACCCACCAGACCCTTGTTCTTAACAAACTGCGCTCCCGCATTGTGGTGGAGACAGACGGCCAGTTGAAGACCGGCCGTGACGTGGTGATTGCCGCTCTGCTTGGCGCGGAGGAATTTGGTTTCGCCACCGCACCCCTTGTGTCTCTCGGGTGCATCATGATGCGCGTGTGCCACTTGAATACCTGCCCAGTGGGTGTTGCCACCCAGGATCCCGAGTTGCGTAAAAACTTCACAGGCGATCCTGCCGATGCCGTGAACTTCATGCGTTTCATTGCGCAGGAAGTCCGCGAAATCATGGCCCAGCTCGGCTTCCGCAAACTCACTGATATGGTGGGTCGCACCGACGCTCTCGAACCCCGCCACGCGGTGGATCACTGGAAGGCCAAAGGAATCGATCTTTCCAAGCTCCTCTATTCGCCGCCTGCGGGTCCTGAAGTGGGCCGTTTCTGTACCGAGACGCAGGATCACGGTTTGGAGAAGGGCCTAGATCTCTCCGAACTGCTGGGACGCTGCGAAGGGGCGATCAGCCGCGGAGAGAAAATTCGCATCGAGTTGCCGATCAAAAATACGCACCGAGTGGTGGGGACGATTCTCGGAAACGAAATCACCAAACGCCACTGGAACGGCCTCCCGGATGGAACCGTGCATTTGAAGTTCAAAGGAAGTGCTGGCCAGAGCCTTGGGGCGTTTATTCCGGCCGGCATCACCATTGAAGTCGAGGGCGACGCCAACGACTACGTGGGCAAGGGCCTCAGCGGCGGGAGAGTCATTGTGTACCCCGACGCTAAGGCCACCTTTGCGGCGGAGGATAACATCCTGCTTGGAAATGTCGCTTTGTACGGGGCGACTTCTGGAGAGGCTTTTTTCCGGGGAGTTGCCGGAGAGCGCTTCTGTGTGCGGAATTCGGGAGTTACGGCGGTTGTGGAAGGCGTTGGCGACCACGGCTGTGAATACATGACGGGCGGACGGGTGGTTATTCTTGGGGCAACCGGGCGTAACTTTGCAGCAGGAATGAGCGGCGGGGTCGCCTACATTCTGGACGAAGCCGGCGACTTTGCCACGCGCTGTAACAAACAGATGGTCGGCCTCGAGAAGCTCGATAACGACGATTCCTCCGAACTGCGCGCTATCATCCAGCGCCATGCCGAACTTACGGGAAGCCGCAAGGCCGCCCGCGTCTTGGCGGACTGGGATGTCCACAGACCCAAGTTCATTAAAGTCGTCCCCAAGGATTACAAACGGGTGCTTCAAGCCATTGCAACCGCCACGGCCAAGGGCTTGAGCGGCGATGACGCTCTGAACGAGGCCTTCAAAATGAATGCCCGCGACGAGGCGCGCGTCGGGGGCGGCTAGTAGCGCGGGCCTGCCGTAAAACAACGGGGCTCGTACCAATCACATCAATAACTACTTTGTAAGACCATGGGAAAACCAACCGGCTTTTTTGAATTCGAGCGTGAACTGCCTGCAGACCGCGATCCAGTGGCCCGAATCGGCGACTGGAAAGAAATCCACAACCACCACTCCGAGGAAAAACTCCGCACTCAGGGTGCGCGCTGCATGGACTGCGGGGTGCCTTTTTGCCACACCGGCAAGCTGATTGGCGGCATGGCGAGCGGGTGCCCGGTTAATAACCTCATTCCGGAATGGAACGACCTGGTCTACCGTGGGCTTTGGCGCGAGGCGCTTGAGCGCCTGCACAAGACCAACAACTTCCCGGAATTCACGGGCCGCGTTTGTCCAGCTCCCTGCGAGGGTTCGTGCGTGCTTGGAATCAACAAGCCGCCGGTCACCATCAAGAACATCGAGGTGTCCATCATCGACAAGGGCTGGGAGAACGGCTGGGTCGTGCCAAAGCCGCCGGTCAAACGCACGGGCAAAAGAGTCGCCATCATTGGTTCGGGCCCCGCAGGCCTCAGTGCTGCCGCGCAGCTCAATCACGCAGGGCACAACGTGACGGTCTTCGAAAGAGCAGACCGTCCCGGTGGCCTGCTCATGTACGGCATTCCCAACATGAAGTTGGATAAGAATGAAGTCGTTCTGCGCCGCATTAAGCTGCTTGAGGCGGAGGGCGTTAAGTTTGTGTGCAACACTTCTGTGGGCACTGATTTACCGACAGAAAAACTCCTCAAGGATTTTCACGCCACCGTCATTTGCACGGGGGCAACCAAACCGAGAGACCTTCCAATCGAAGGTCGCCAGTTCAAGGGCATTCATTTCGCGATGGATTTTCTCACGGCCAATACGAAGTCCGTCCTCGCCGAAAGTCACGGCTCCGACTTCATCACCGCGGAAGGCAAAGATGTCGTCATCATTGGCGGCGGCGACACAGGCACCGATTGCGTGGGCACCTCCCTGCGCCACGGCTGCACCTCCCTAGTGCAGGTCGAGATCCTGCCTAAACCCGCCCTCTCCCGGCAAAAGGACAACCCCTGGCCCGAATGGCCAAAGGTCTATAAGATGGACTATGGCCAGGAGGAAGCTGCCGCAAAATTCGGAGCCGATCCGCGCGTGTACGTAACCACGGCCACGAAGTTCGAAGGCGATGAAAACGGTCATGTCAAAGCGGTTCACACCGTGGAGGTGGAATGGACCAAAAACGACAAAGGCCAGTTCATTCCCAAAAACGTGCCCGGCACAGAACGGGTGCTACCCGCTCAGTTGGTGTTGCTTGCCATGGGGTTCCTCGGGCCGGAGCAACCCTTGCTCGACGCCCTCGGCGTGGAGCGGGATGCTCGATCCAACGTCAAGGCGGAGCACGAAAAGTATACCACCAGCATCCCCGGCGTTTTTGCGGCCGGCGACTGCCGACGCGGACAGAGCCTCGTGGTCTGGGCCTTCAACGAGGGCCGTGGCGCCGCGCGCGAGTGCGACCGCTTCCTCATGGGCGACACAGAACTGCCTTGAGCCGGGGAGGGAAAACAACCCCACGATGGAGGTTGTTTCCCGCCGTTTCATACCATCTCTTTTAGGTTTATGGATGATTAAAAGACCTCAGCACCCGGGAGAGAAGGACCAGTTTTCTTCAAGATTTGGTTTCAGACGCATTGCCGTCGCGCTGGATTACTTTCCGGCGGCCGCTATTTTTGCCGACGCTAGATCCCGAGGGTGCAGGTTGACGGCCCTGCCGGGGAGGGAAGTCAGGACAACGCAAGTGATCTGCGTCTCTGGATCCGCCCAGGCAATGGTTCCTGTGGAGCCGGTGTGGCCGAATGTTTTCTCCGAACAACCGGGACTCCCGGAATCTACCCCTACATTAAACGCCAAGCCACGAGGGGTTTGACCTGCCTTGTTGTGGTTTCGGGTCATCAGCCTCGCTGTCTCTGCTTTGAGCACGCGGCCCCGTTGATGGAGAAACTCCGCCAGAAACGTACCGATGTCAGGAGCAGACGCGTGAGTGCCTCCCCACGGGGAGCCAAGGGCGCGCCAATAGGGGCTGTTCCAATCCCAGTTTTTGGAGTCCGGCGCCCCTCCTCCGGCTTCCGGCGCGGCAAAGTTGGTCTGCACTTGCTCGAGTTCTCCGAGGGTGAAACGCCCCAGACCCTGGGCGGAATGCCTCATCCCAAGAGGTTCAAAAACAGACTTTTGCACGAGGGAAAGAATATCCGATCCGCTGATGATCTCCGCCACGTGCGCTGCCAAAAGAATCCCCATACTGGAATATTCGTAGCGGCTTCCCGGGCTGAATTGCAGGGGGACCTGCAGCGCCTGCTCTATAAATGCAGACAAGGGAGAGTGGCCTCTGCGTAGGGCGTCATTTTGGGGGAGCTGATCCGGCAGTCCAGACACGTGAGTGAGAACATGCCGCAACGTGACGGCTTCGCGTCCGCCGCCTGAGAAGCCGGGGAAGAATTTTTTGAGCGAGTCTTCGAGGCTGAAAGCGCCCTGGTCAAATAGGGTCATCAAGGCTGTCATCGCCACGGGTTTGGAGATGGAGCCGAGCAAAAACAGGGCATCTTCGGAGCGAGCCTTGCCGAAAGCCTTGGTGAGCTTGTGTTCACCTTGTGTCACGTGCAGCACGGCGGAGGCCATCTCACCCCGTTCCACCGCGCCGGTGAGCACCGTACATGCTCCGGCGAAGTTATCCGAGGCAACCGCGGCTCGAAGCGAACCGCTCAAAGAGGCGGCGAGGCAAGTCTGCATAAAATAGCGTCGTGAAATGAATGGGGGATTCATCACGCGAGGTTTAGTCGCTTAGTGTTTTTGCGGCCATCTCTATTTGTCCGCGCAGAGACGGAGGAATGTCGGCGAGCTGCACGAGTCTTTTGGGAAGGGGGCTGAGCAACCCATCTTTGGCAAATCCTCCCCGAAGGTCTGCGGGTAGATTTCAAGTGGTTTTCCCAATGGGGTTCAGTCTGAGTGTGCTAATAAATTCTAATGGAAACGATCATCAAAGGTCTAAGAGAGTTCTCTTTCGTTTCGCCCCCCTGTTGAGTCGTATGAACCGCCCCTGTCTCCTCAAAATTTTTGTGCTTTTCGGCGCGCTGAGCGTGCCTGCGCCAGCTGCCACAGTCCCAATTCCGGACAAAATCGAGTTTAACCGCGATGTGCGGCCCATTCTCTCCGACAACTGTTTTAACTGTCACGGGCCGGATTCAGGGCACCGGAAAGCGAAGCTGCGGCTCGATGTTCGCGAGGTCGCTATTGAGAAAAAGGCGTTCATCCCGGGCGATGTCGAGCAAAGTGAAATGCTCAAGCGTTTAGTGTCTTCGGATCCAGACGAGCTAATGCCTCCACCTGAATCTCACAAAAAGCTGACTCCCGAACAGAAAGCGGTCCTGAGGCGCTGGGTGGAGCAGGGAGGGAAATACCAGCAGCATTGGTCCTATGAAATCCCCCAAAAGGCTCAGATCCCACCGGGTCAGAATGGGGTCGATGCGCTGGTGCGTGCCAGGCAGAATTCACTCCACTTGAAATTTTCGCCGGAGGCGGATCGCCGGGTGCTAATCCGCCGCCTTTACGCAGATTTGCTTGGGCTACCGCCTACTTTTGAAGAGGTTGAAGCTTTTGTCTCTGACAAAAATCCGGACGCCTATGGAAAGGTTGTGGCGGGCCTTTTGAAAAATCCGCACTATGGGGAACGCATGGCCCAGGGCTGGTTGGATGTGGTCCGTTTTGCCGATACCATCGGTTATCATAGTGATAATCCGCGGAACGTGTGGCCCTATCGCGACTGGGTGATTAAGGCGTTTAATGACAACAAACGGTTTGACCGTTTCACGCTGGAACAGATCGCTGGCGATCTACTTCCCGACGCCAATCAGGAGACCAAGGTGGCTTCGGCCTTCAACCGTTTGCTTCTATCTACTGAGGAGGGCGGGGCGCAATCGAAGGACTATGAACTGCGCATGCTCACTGATCGCGTGCGTGCGCTTGGGGCTGCATGGATGGGACAGACCACGGGATGCGCTCAATGCCACGATCATAAATTTGATCCGATCACCTCAAAGGATTTCTATTCGCTGGGGGCGTTCTTCGCTGACATCAAAGAGCCCATCATTGGAAAGCGTGAAGATGGCATGGCGCTTCCGTCTTCAGAGCAAACGGCGAAGATCGCCTCGATGGAGGCTCGAGAGCGCACCCTGCGTGCTGAATTGGATGCTGCGTCTCCGGAGCGCAGTGAGAAGCAGAAGCGTTGGGAGGAAAGTCTTTTAGGGGGTACGCTTGATGTTGATTGGACCACGCTGCATCCGGTTAAATTGTATGGAGACAGAGGTTCCAAATTCACCCAAGACGGGGATGGCGTGGTGTCCGTGAGTGTCGAAGGGCGTGCGGCATCTGATACTTATTTTGTAACGGTGACGACTCCGCCGGGTTTAACCAGCGGCTTCAAATTGGAGGCGATTTCTTCGGATGCTCTTCCGGGAAAGGGCCCCGGTCTCTCCGCGAATGGGAACTTCATATTGAACCAATTGACCGTGAAGGAGGGAGACAAGGTGCTCAAAGTTTCTGAGGTCTCGGCTACCTACGAGCAGAAGGGATACCCCGCCAAGCTGGCAATAGACCCTAAGTCATCTAATGATGCAAAAAAGGGCTGGGCGAATCTGGGAAATGAACTCCGGGATGCCTCCTTGTATGTAGAGTTGGAGAAGCCTGTTGCCGGTGAACGGACCTTGACGGTGATCCTGCGCCAAATTGCAGGGGATCATCAGACCCTTGGCAAATTCCGGCTTTTAGCGACGGCCTCTCCCAAGCCCATTCGCGCGCCCGGCGTTCAATTTCCTAAGGAACTTCTCCAGACGATTTCCCTCCCAGTGGATAAACGTTCGGCAGCGCAAAAGGAAAAAATCTCAAAGCATTTCAGAGCCGTCGCTTCGGAGTTTGGTTCCCTGCGGGAGGCTCTCGCAGATGCGATTGCCGAAAGAGCTGAGTTTGAAAAGGCGCTTACTCATTGCCTTGTATCCGTCAGCACCGAGGTGAAGCGTGTGGTGAAAATTCTTCCGAGGGGCAATTTTCTGGATGAAAGCGGGATGGTGGTTAAGGCGGCGCTCCCTCATTATTTGCCCCAACCGAAGATAGAGGGCCGCGAGCCCAACCGGCTCGATCTGGCCCAGTGGCTTGTTTCACGGGATAACCCGCTCACGGCAAGAACCGTGATGAACCGGCTTTGGAAACAGTTTTTTGGAATTGGTTTGAGCAAGGTGCTCGACGATCTGGGCGCACAGGGAGAGCCTCCGCTCAACGGCCCACTGCTGGACTGGCTCGCCTGCGAGTTTATGGATAGTGGCTGGGATATGACCCATATGGTGCGCACGATTGTGAACAGCGCGACCTACAAGCAGGCCTCCTCCTCCACTTCCGAATTGATAGCGTCTGATCCTTACAACCGCGAGTTAGCCCGCCAAAGCACATTTCGGTTGGACGCCGAGTTGGTGCGTGACAATGCGTTATCCATCGCCGGCCTTCTGGTCCCCACTATCGGCGGCCCAAGCGCCAAGCCTTATCAGCCTGCGCGGTATTGGGAAAACCTGAACTTTCCGGCGCGGGAGTATGAGAATGATAAGAATGAGAATCAGTATCGCCGGGGGCTCTACACTTGGTGGCAGCGGAGTTTTTTGCATCCGTCTTTGGTCGCGTTTGACGCCCCCAGCCGTGAAGAAAGTTGTGCGGAAAGGAATCGCTCAAATATCCCACAGCAGGCGTTGGTTTTGTTGAATGATCCGACCTATGTGGAGGCCGCTCGCGCCTTTGCTGTGCGGATTCTCACAGAGTCCAAGGGAGATTCTTCGCAAAAGCTTGCTTGGGCGTTTGGGAGCGCTTTGCAGCGTAAACCACGCCCAGAAGAGTTGGCCACGTTGCTTGCGCTGATTCAAAAGCATTCCGCAATCTATCAAGACAATCCAGCTGGGGCCGAAGCGTTGATGGGCACTGGGATGGCACCTGTGCCCGCTGGGTTGGATAAGCGCGACATTGCAGTATGGACCCATGTGGCCCGCGTTCTTCTCAACCTGCACGAAACAATCACCCGCGCCTGATCCCATGAACTATCCTTGTTTTTCACCTCAAAGTCGCCGCACTTTCCTCGGTAGCACCACGCGTGGGCTGGGCGCCGTGGCGTTGGCGTCACTGGCAACGCCCCCCATCGGGCAGGCGGCCGCGATGCCGGGCGTGCTCTCGAAACTGCCTTTCCCACAGAAGGCCAAGCGGGTCATCTGGCTATCTATGGCCGGAGGTCCGTCGCATCTGGAGACTTTCGATCCGAAACCGAAACTTGCTGAGATGCACGGGCAGGCGATGCCGGAAAGTTTTACCAAGGGACAGCAACTCGCTCAATTGCAGGGGCAGAAATTGATCTGCTTTGGTCCTCAACACGAGTTTCAGAAATTTGGAAAAAACCAGACTGAGATTTGCGGTTTATTTCCTCAGATTGGATCCATTTTGGATGAGGTTTGTCTGGTGCGTTCGATGACAACCGACGCAATCAATCATGATCCCGCGCACATGTTTATGAACACGGGTTCTCAAATTGCGGGGCGTCCCAGTATGGGGTCCTGGGTGACGTACGGTTTGGGAAGTGAGGCGGCAAATCTGCCGGGGTTTGTGGTGCTGACCTCTTTGGGGAAGGGCGGGCAGAACCAGCCCATCGCGGCGCGGCAATGGAGCAGCGGCTTTCTGCCGAGTCGCTATCAAGGCGTACAGTTACGCTCCAAAGGGGATCCCGTGCTTTATTTGGGCAGCCCCGCTGGGGTCAGCCGGGAACAGCAGGGCAGTGACGTTGATGCCATCAATTCGCTCAACCGGAATCACGCCTCCTTGGTAAATGATCCGGAGATTGCCACCCGCATCGCCCAGTATGAGATGGCCTTTCAAATGCAGGCCAGTGTGCCTGCTCTCATGGATGTGAGCGCGGAGGGGGCCAAGACGCTTGACCTCTACGGGTGTGTACCAGGCGATGGATCTTTTGCCGCAAATTGTCTGCTTGCAAGGCGTCTGGCGGAGCGTGGGGTGCGTTTTATTCAGCTCTACCACAGGGATTGGGATCATCACGGGGGGATCAAGGACGGGGTGGCTCTCAAGGCGCAGGAAGTCGACCGCGCCTGCATGGCGTTGGTGAGCGACCTCAAACAGCGCGGGATGTTAGAGAGCACACTGATTGTTTGGGCAGGGGAATTTGGCCGGACTCCGATGTCTCAGGGCGGCAGCGGGCGGGATCATCACAACAAGGCGATGTCCATCTGGCTTGCGGGCGCTGGGGTGCGGGGAGGACAAGTTTACGGGGCAACCGACGAACTCGGATACGCGGCTGTCGAAAACGTGGCCACTGTTCACGATCTTCATGCCACGATGCTCCATCAACTCGGGATCCAGCACGACGCCTTCACGGTCAAGTTTCAGGGGCTGGACGCTAAACTTTCCGGGGTAGAAGGTGGGAAAGTGCTTAAGGACATCCTCGGTTGAGGTTTTTTTTGGGGGATATTATACCATCTCTTTTAGATTTATGGATGATTAAAAGACCTCAGCACCTAGGACCACGGAGCCCCAGCTCCGCAATGACTGTCTGAGTTTTTGGAGCGTCTAAGCGCAGCTGGGGCTCCTCGGGCCCGGGAGAGAAGGACCAGTTTTCTTAAATATTTGGTATTAGCCCCCCATGACCGACCCTTGCGAATAGGTTTTGCATCAGCAGCCAGAAACGGCGCGCAGTGCTTCCCCTTAATCCACTGCGGCCTTCGGCGCGGCAATAACCACTGGAGGCGGGCCGGGAGGTTTGGGCGGCGGTGGAGGCGCGCCAGGAGCTGCTGGGGCTGGCGGTGGGGGCGTGTAGTCCACCAGATAATCTCCGGGCACGTTTTGCGTGTAGACCGGCTTGTCGGAAATATCCCAGCCTACAGGAATCTGCTCCCTGTCCACCAAGTCGCGGGCGGCTAAATAGGTGCGGATGGAATCCCGGTTGACATGGAACCAGACCACGGATTTTGGATCCTGCTTGATCGTACGCAAATGAGAGCGGAAGGCCGAACTTTGAGCCGCGGCCTGTTCAATGGATTCGCCGGCCTCGGGCTTGGAGGTAAGCCGCATTTGGATGTTGGGCGAGTTGGGCGCCTGCACGACTTCCACCAACATATCGCGGTTCACATCCCGGGGTCCGGCTCTGCGCCGATTGAAGAAGTTGTTGAAGTAGGCCGCCATTTTTGTCCCGTCGAAGTAAATCTTGCGCACTGGGACGCTCAGTCCGCTGGGGCCCTTTTTGGTCAACGGCTTGCCGTCTGGTCCCTTCATTAATTCCTTTTTAACAAAAAAAGCGGGATCCTCCTTTTTGAACTGTTCTTCCACAATATTGAAGAGGTCGTCGTTTCTCACGAACATGAGCCGGTTTTCAGAAATAATAACCCGCTGCAATAGTGCTCCATCGGGCATCGCTTTGGAACTGGGCAGACGCACCACGATCCCCGGCGGGGGTTCATACCGAGGAGTGCTATCGAGCTTCTTTTTTAGATTGTCGACCTCCGTCAGCATTTGGTCGATGCTGAGCTTGCGCTGCGCCCGCTCCTTGCGCTGCTCCTCCAACTGCTTAAGCAACTGGGCGAGATCCACCATAACCACTGGGGTTTTGTCCTGTTGCGCCTCCAATTGCTTAAGGCCCTCGAGGATTTTTTGAAGTTCAGCCTCGAGCTTGGCGATCTCGGCGGCAACTTCGGCGGGATCCCGCTTGGTATCGAATTCCGCCATGGTTGCCTTCAGCTTGTCGTGCTCCTCTACCGAAATGATCGGCAGTTCGGAGAGCACCTTCTCCACGGACTTCGCCAGCCCTATGCCGATCATGACCAAAACGATGATGAGCACCCCCACGACGTTGGTCATCGTGTCCATCAGGGCGACAAACGGCAGTTCTTCTTCGTGTGGTTTGGCTCGGCGTGCCATGGTGAATCAAGTGTTAAGGTTTCGGAGGCGCGGCGGGTGGAGGTGAAGCAGGAGGCGGAGTGGGTGTTGCCATGGGTGCCCCAGGAGAGGCGGCGGGCATTCCTGCGGGGGGAGGAGTTCCGGGTGGCATCGCTGGATTGGGCGGTGGTGCTGGGGCGGGTACTGTCGGAAGTTTTGGCGGAGGCGGAGGGGCGGGTAAATTACCTAACAACTTTCCAAACAAGCGCATATCCAAGTCGCCCCGCCCCGGAACAGGCAGCTTGCCAATTTGCTCAACCTTATAGCCGTACTTGGACTGGGCCCAACCGGCGCCCAAGTTGTAGGCCCGCATGCCGTCGTCGCGCAGTAAGAAGATGATTTTACTCTGTGGAACCTTTTTTACCGCCTCGAGAAACGAGTTAAACGCCACGTCTGAAACAATAACCTCAGGGACTGCGCTCACCACCGACCTCTCCTTCTCATTCCAAAAGAACGTCAGTTTGTCCCCAGAGGCGTCTACGAAAAACACCGCTGTTCCAGCCGCCAATCCGGACCCGCCGGGATTAACCACCACGGCCGGATCCTTTTTCTCTGGAGGCTGAATTCTGGCAATTTCAGCCAGCAACTCCTGGATTTTTTTCTTCAAATCCGGCTCCTGCGTTGTCAATCCCCTGATCTCCACAATCAAGTCGTCCAACTCCTTTTGCATTTTGCTGGCCGAGTCTTTGTTCTTCTCCTTGTTAGTCTCGGAGTTAGTGAGCAGATCCTTGAGTTTATCTGCATCCTGCTGTTTTGCGCTGCGCTTTTGCTCGAGTTCTTTGAGCTTCTGCAACTTTTCTGCCAACCCAGCGTATTTTGCCTCGACCTCTTTTTGGACCTTGAGCAATCGCAGATGCTCTTCCGCGCGTTGAACATCTTCCCGAGTGCGCCCATTGATGCGCTGGGTTTGGGCAATGACCAACACCACGATAATGAGCACCAGCACCCCGATTAAGGAACAAAGGATGTCCAGAAACGGGATCATGAGGAGCTCGTCCGCACGATGCCTTGGTCTTTTATTCATGAAAAGGGAGGCCTAGGGGGTAATCGAAAAACAGGGCGCCGAAATGGCTTAACCCCGGCTAAACCAACCCTTTTTTGGCACCTGTTGAATCACCACCTGCTTGGAGCCGAGTTGTTCAAGGACGGTGTTCAGGCTGCGGATGCCCGAATCTAGGCTCGAGACAGTCTTCTGTGTGAGTTCAAGCGAGGTGCTAATGGAGCCTTGCACGCCGTCTGAGAGGGCCGCGACTTTTTCGGCGAAGAGCTTCACTGACTCGGCTTGCGCAGCTTTGACCGTCTGTTGATAATTTTGGGAAATCGTTTCGATTTTGCCCATGTGCTCGCCCAATCCAGCCACCGCGCGCTGGGTGGTTTCCGAGGAAGTTTTCAGACTGGATTCCATCCCGGCGGAAAGCGCCCCAATTTTCTGGGAGAACTCCGTGAGCACAGTATTCTGCCCGTGTGCTATGGCTTCGTAGACGCCGGTGGAAGATTGTTCCAAATGGGTCAAACTCTCGGTGAAGTGTTGTAGCGCAGACTCCTGATGTTGCCGCACCAAGTCCATGTGTTCCTGTGCACGCACGTCCAAAGCGCTCATCTGATCGGCTAGGTGCTGGACTGCCGCCTGTTGGTATTGTTCGTTGCGGCCTTCGAGATTGTCAGCGTAGGTTAACATTTTCTCCGAGAGGGTGTTTAAGTGGGTTAAAAACTCCTGCTGAGCCCCGGTGAGCGCATGGACAACCGCGTCGGCCACCGCGCCTAAGCTCTGTAAATCCGAGTCGGCATTCTGCTTTTTGGCGGCGGCTCCATCCCCGAGTCGGGGTAGAAGTACTTCGTTGCAATAAGCATCGATATCGTTGAGCGCCTCTTCCTCATGCTTGGCTAGCGAGTTGAGGGGAAAGTTCAGAAATACCGCGAAAACTAACCCCAGCAAAGTGGCGTCGAAGGCTGTGCCCAAGCCGCTGGTCACGTTGTTGATGGAGCCCACAATTTTGCTCACGTCTTCCACGTTGGAAAAGCTCATGCCGCTGATGGCGCTTGAGAGCCCCACCACCGTGCCGATAAACCCCAAAAGCGGAATCGCCCACAAAAACGCTCGCACCACGATGTAGCTCCCCATGATGCGAGAGCCATCAATGGCGGACTGGCTGGACATCAGCATGCTCACATCTGCCACATTCTGGCGCACCTCGAAAAACTCCAACGCCTTGCGTATGCGGTTGACCATCAAGCTGTCACGCAACCGCTCAGGGAGGCCGTAGACGTGGTCGATGAAGGTGCTTACGTTGCCTGAGTTAATCTCGGTGCCCAGCGCTCGAGGTAGTACGTCCAGCAACATGGCTCGCTTCTGGTGGTTAAGTTTGAGCATCTTAAGATACAAAATCGCCGCCGCCCACACGAAGAAAAGCGTGTTGGCAAAACTCACTGTGAAATGTTTGTAGAACAAGTTCGCCAGAATTTCCCCTGTGGTGAACGCGCTGGAAACCTTGTCCGGCGGGGCCT
>CALQFT020000039.1 GCA_943329925.2 Opitutus sp. GAS368 | reverse complement strand
GGTGAGCGCCCCGGTGCCGGTACGGTTCACAGAAAGGCCACCCGTGTGGTTCAGGGCGCCGGAGAAACTCATGGCCCCTGTGCTGTTCAAGTTGATGGTGAGGGCGCCCGTGCCCGTAGTCGGGCTGGATACCGTGAGTAAAGCCGCGCCGGTGGAGGTGATCGCGAGGCCACTTGGGTTTACCGTGATGGAGCCAGTGCTGATGGTCAGGGGATTGGAATCACTATCCTGGACAATCGCGGTGACGTTGGCCCCGACGCCGCCGGTGATCTTGTTGATTCCAGTGCCGGTGCCCGCCGGAGCGCCGAGAAGAGAAGCATTGTTGAAGGTCAAACTTCCAATGTGATTGACCGGCAGCGTATTGAACTCAATGTAGGGATTTCCTGCGCCGGCAGCATTCGTGGCAACAATGTTGCCAGTGCCGGTGACGCCTCCGTTGAGCTGCAACCATCCGTAAATTCCAAGGATATTCCCAGGATTGGACTGACCCAGGATGACGTTGGAGGAATTGAGGTTCAGCGTGCCGGTGACAATCAGGGACCAATTCGGAGTGGCGACAATGTTCGTGCCGCTTCCAGAAACCGTAATGTCATTCCCAATCGTCGCGTTCCCGCCGGCACCACCGCCGAACTCACCCGCGTAAAGCAGCGCAGCGTCCGCCGTCCCTGTACCCACTGTGATCATCCCCACGCCAGCCATGTCTGCGGCGGTACTGTTACTGGTAATCGCGTTTTTCGTAGGACTCCCTATGACCAAGGCGCCACTTCGAATTTCCACAGGCCCGGTAAAACTCGTGTTTGTCGCATTTAAAACGAGCGGCGAGGTCGGGCTGTCTTGAATGATTTTAGTCACATTCGGCCCAATCACTCCGTTCAGGATGGTCGCTCCCTTGGTAGCGACGGAGGTGACCGTCCCCAAGGCAACACTCACACTCGTCCCCTTGTTCGAGAGGGTCCCAACGGGATTGAGACTGGCGCTCACGGTCAGAGCAGATGTGGTGTTATTCGCGAATGCCAGATTAACCAAACCGGAAAACACCGGTGCCGATGCCCCTGCGAGACTACCTAATGTGAGTGTGGCCTCGCCTCCGGTACTGGCCAACACCCCATTTTGAGTCAACAGGCCGATACTCTGATCGTATCCATTGAGGTTCAACGTGGCTCCAGAGGCCACTGTGACGGGACCATTGGGCAGTGCTCTAAGGGAGGCGGTTTTAAGCGTCCCGCCCGTGACGTTGACCCCGCCAGTGAAGGTGTGCGTTCCACCCAAGCTCAGCGTGCTAGCGCCGGATTTATTGAGCACTGTGGTTCCGCCCAACCCAAGAGTGCCTCCTGCTGAAGTAAAGGTGTAGTTTAACGTGCCGGCAGTGAAGCTGACGGAACCCGCGCTGGTAGTGCCCGCCGCCATCAAGGTCACCGTGGTGTTGGTCACCGTCTGACCCGAGCCGTTTTGATCCTGAAACTTGAGCGGCATCCCAGCCGGCAGCAAAGAATAGCTGGAATAGTTGATCCCACCGGACCAGTTGGCGGTAGCAGCATCCCAGTTGCCATTGACCGCGCCAGTCCAGATGCCTACGGAATCGGTAATGTCGCGCAACTGGATGGCGTTGATTTGAGCGCACGGCGAGGAGGAAACCGCCCCCTGCAGGGTGAGAGTTTGGGAAGCTCCAGAGGCTACAAACGCTCCTGTCACATGCTGGCCGACGCCACCACCGACGTTTGCCGCGTTAAAATCCAAATAAACGGAATTTCCGCCCGCGGAGGTGATGAGGTCATTACGATCGAAAGAACCCGCAAAGGTACTGCGGCTTTCATTACCCCACATTTGCACGGCGTACACCCGATTGGCGGTCAATCCGTTCAAGGACAGCGTCATCAACCCAGTGCCGTCTACGTAGATGCCAGCTTTGAGCAAATTCTGATACGACGCGGACAAACTATCAATGGCGCCCGCCTGGTAGTAGCCGCCGAAATACGTCGAACCTGTCCCAGATATTCCCAAGCTTCCAGCCCCGGTGGCACTATTTGTGTACGTGAAGGCGACTCCATTGACCGTGGAAGCCGCCATGAAGTTATAGGCGTACATGAAAGTCCCAAGAGTCAGGACATCGGTGTCGCCAGCAATGGTGACGGCCGATTTAAACGTGATCGGAGCGGCAGGAAGTGAGCTGTTGCCGAAAATAAATACGGCCAACAGCATCCCCAAGGCGGCAGAAAGCTGCCGTTTAAGGAAAGAAATGCAATCAGGGCTCAAACTTTGAGACACCGGCGGAACGCAATTCCGTGGTGCAGATCCGAAGACAATTATCTTGGGCGCTGAGGCTTGCTTAAAAAGCATGGGATGGCTGGCTGCGCACGGGGTAAAACGCAGACAAACAGGTTAAGCAGGAAACACACCAAACTTCAATTTTACAGTGAACTTCCCCTTGCGAACCCGCAATTTCGTGCACTCCCAACCGCGCCCTTAGTTGCACTCTTTCCCAGCGCCCTCTACTACTGGTTTATCCCCCACCATGCTCCCCCATTCTGACTGGCCCCTCATCTCCCTCGCCCTTGGCTCCATCGCCCTGCTGGTTTTGCTGGTCACCCGCTGGAAACTCAACCCCTTTTTAGCCCTCACGGTAGCCTCCCTGCTCATGGGCAGCGGCTCGGTGCTTCTGGAGGTGACCCCAGTTTCGCGTGCCGCGGGGGACGCCTCAGCTTGGACATTTTTGCAAGTGGTGGACGCCTTTCAATTCGGACTGGGCAAAACGCTGGGTGGGGTCGCCTCGGTGATCTGTTTGGGGGCGATTTTGGGCAAATTGCTGTCTGAATCTGGAGGGGCGAATGTTTTGGCGCAGCGATTCAGCGCTTTTTTCGGGCGCAATAACGCGGGCTGGTGCATCATATGTTTGGCTATCACCGTCGGACTAAGCACATGGTTTGCAGTAGGATTACTACTGCTGCTTCCGGTCCTGGTGAGTCTCACCAAAGAAACAGGCCGACCCTTTCTCAGCCTCACCCTGCCACTGCTCTCCTTCCTTTCGGTAATGCACGGGCTCATGCCGCCTCATCCGGGGCCGGTGATCGCCATCAACGCGTTCCACGCGGACACGGGCCGAGTCCTGCTATGGGGCTTCATCATAGGCCTCCCCACTGCGGCCATCGCAGGGCCGCTTTTTGCAAAATTCGCAGTCAAGCGCGTCCACCCCTCCCCTCCAAGCCTCAGCGAAGAGCGATCCTCAGAAATCCAAGCGCCCCCCTTCGGCTTGACGCTGCTTTCCATGCTGCTGCCCATCGGCCTGATGCTCTCAAGCACCCTGGTGGAATTGCTCGGGCTTAAGAACACGCCGGCAGGAGCCCTGGCGCTGAACCTTGGCTCGCCCGTAGTTGCGATGCTCGTTGGCGTACTCTTTTCATTGTGGTCGTTGGGCTTGCGTTGCGGCAGGACCGCACCGCAGCTGCTAAAATTCACGGAACAAAGCGTCTGCGCCATCGGCATGACCTTCCTCACCCTCGGCGCCGGGGGCGGCTTCGCCAGAGTGCTCACCGAAAGCGGGTTGGCCCGTATTTTGGGAGAACTTGCGGCGCAAGCGCACCTGCCGCTGCTGCTCTACGGGTGGCTGGCCTCGGCTTTCATACGCGTCGCGACCGGTTCGGCGACGGTGGCCATCACGGTGGCTGCCGATTTACTGGTGCCCCTGTTGGCCAACTCCCCGGGAACCTCGCCCGAGTTGCTGGTAATTTCCATCGGATGCGGCTCGCTGTTTTTGTCGCACCTCAACGATGCCGGCTTCTGGATTGTGCGCGATTGCCTGGGGCTAACGGTGCGTGAAACGCTCCTGACGTGGACGGTTTTGGAAACGCTAATCGGCATCGCAGGACTCCTTATCACACTCGGCGCAAGTTGGTTGCGCGCTGCAATGTAAGAGACTCAACTGATGCCAAGAACCTTGAGTCCCGGAACACGGGAGAACTCGCTCTCATTTGAAGTTACAAGCGTGAGAGATAAGCTCCGCGCCTGAGCCGCAATCAGAAGGTCCAGTGGGCCAATGGAATTGCCACTACGTTTTAGCGTTGCACGAATGTTCCCATAATGGCGGGCCGCTTCGGGTGTGAAATCCACCAGTTCAAAGAGACTCAGAAACCCCTTGAGCAAAGCCGCCTTCTGCTTCGGATCGACAGAGCTATTCTCCACCCCAGTCCATAGTTCCGCCGCAACCATTACGGGAATCCCAGTGCGCTCCGGCGAAGGCAGCTTCTCAAGGACTATTTTCCTTCGCAGAACCGCCACACAGGCGCTGGAATCTAATAAGAATGACAATTTCACAAAACGCTTCGCTGCGGGCTCCCATCCCAAACTCCTAAAACGTTGGCGCCGCTCGCTCGTGCTCGCGTGGGCGCTCAGGAGGCACAGGGAATTCGCCACTCTGAGGAAACTTTTCTGAAAGATACTCCGCTATTTCAGCAAATGAGCTGAACTTTGGCACAGGTTTCAACACCAGCTCATCCCCCCTCCGCTCAAGCATTACCTCTTTGCAATCAAAGCGAAACGCCTTGGGCAGACGCACCGCCTGACTGCCCCCATGCTTGAATATCTTGGCAGTGATCATATCTATATTATATATCTACTTAATCAGCGGGTCAACGCCCCAAAACTCAAACCCTCGCCGCCCCGCGCCGCTTCTGGCATGATCCCCAACATGGCTCCTTTCGCCCAAACTCTCGCCGATACTTCCCTCTACGCCGTAGTCCTCGCCGGAGGCTACGGAGAACGCTTCTGGCCCCTGAGCCGCCGCGCAAAACCCAAGCATCACCTCGCTCTTTTTTCCGAACGTACCCTCCTTGCGGCGACCCTTGAGCGCCTCGAGGGCTTTATCCCACTGGAACGCACCCTTGTTCTCACCGGCGCAGATCAGGCGGATGCCATGCGCAAGCTCCTCCCCGAACTTCCTTTGGAAAATCTCATTGTCGAGCCCATGCGCCGCGATACCGCCGCCGCCATGGCGCTCGCCGCCGGAATTCTCGCTCGGCGCGATCCCAACGCCACCGCCGTGGTGCTGCCCGCGGACCATCATATCCCGCACGCGACCGACCTCCAACACACCCTCGCCACGGCCGTCACCGCAGCACGCCGCCACGCCTCCATCGTAACCATCGCCATCACGCCCGACTGGCCCTGCCCGGGCTTCGGCTATCTGGAACTTGGCTCGCCTGTGGATGATATCGCCTTTCCAGTGCTCAAGTTTCACGAAAAACCCTCCGTTTCCGCCGCCACCGAATATCTCCAGCGCGGAAATTTCCGCTGGAATGCAGGAATGTTCGTGTGGTCGGTTCCTGTGCTGATGGATGCACTGCAACAAACTGCGCCCGATTTACTTACATTTTTAAACGAAATCCTCCTAACGCACGATCTCCACGCCTTTCTGCAAGCGCGCTTTGCCTCGGTTCCTAAAATCTCCTTCGATTACGCAGTGATGGAAAGACTTCCCAATGCGCTGGCGGTGGAAGCCAAGTTTGAGTGGGACGACCTGGGCGGCTGGCCCGCGGCTGGAAAGTACTTTCCCAAGGACGCCCATCAAAACGCGGGCAACACGTTCATCCAGAGTCTGGACGCCTCGGGCAACATCGTCTTCTCCCACGATCCGGGCCAGCACGTCTCGCTTTTGGGCGTGGAGAACTTGATTATCGTCAACACGGGGGATGCCCTATTGGTTTGCGCCCGGGAACACGGGGAAAGATTGAAGGAAATCGTGGCGGCGCTCCCCGCCCGTCTGCAGTAGAGGGCCCGTCCAGAGAAGCTCCCCTTCCTGCATTGGAGGGGAGCTTGGGCAATAAAAAACCCGCCTTTTGCAAGGCGGGTTCTTTAAAAGTTGAATTGCAACGAACTTAGTTCGAGGCTGCTACGAGCAAAGGATCTACATTGACCCGACGGCCGTCCTTGTCGAAGCGCACGCGGCCTTCGATCAGAGCGAAGATCGTATAATCTTTGCCGAGTCCCACACCCTTACCAGCGAGGAACTTGGTGCCGCGCTGGCGAATGATGATGTTTCCAGCGATTACATGCTGGCTGCCGAACTTCTTAACGCCGAGACGCTTGCTGACGCTATCTCGTCCGTTCTTGACGGAGCCCTGTCCTTTTTTATGAGCCATAAATTTGGATCTTTAAAATATTTCCGAATGTTAGGCCTTGATGCCCGTGATCTTCAACTTGGTCAGATGGCTGCGATGACCAACCGTACGATGATACCCTTTGCGGCGGCGGTACTGGTAGGCCAGAACCTTTTCACCTTTGTACTGGGAAATCACTTCTGCTTCCACGGTAGCACCTTTGGCTTCGGTCCCGATTTTAATCGCGCCGCCGTCGGAAACCATCAACACCTCGGAAAAAACGGCGTGAGCGCCTTCTTCTTTTGCGAGCTTGTCGACAACGACCACGTCTCCTTGGGACACACGGTACTGCTTACCACCAGATTTGAAAATTGCGTAGGACATAAACGAACCCTCATTCAAAGGGGCGGTGAGACTGCCAGCACCTGCGGACACAGGCAAGAACTTTTCGACAAATCTGCTCCACTAAATTGCAAGCCACCTCCGATTAGATCAAGCGCCGAGGTAAGCGGCCTGGACTGCGGGGTTGGCCCGCAGGTTTTCGGAGCGATCCGCTAGGAGTATCTTCCCTGTTTCCAACACGTAACCAAAATGGGACACTTCCAGCGCCAAGTGGGCGTTCTGCTCCACGAGCAGCACGGTCAATCCGAGTTCGCGATTCACCTGAACGATTTTTTCAAAAATTGTTTTCACCAAAAGCGGCGCGATTCCCAACGACGGTTCGTCCAGCATCAAGCAGGAAGGCCGCCCCATCAGCGCCCGCCCAATGGCCAGCATCTGCTGCTCCCCGCCGGATAGAGTGCCCGCCTGCTGGGTGGCGCGCTCATGCAACCGCGGGAAAGTCTCCAGCACGAAGCCCAGATCCTTGGCAATCCCGGCGCGATCCCGGCGCAAGTACGCCCCCATCTGGAGGTTCTCCATAACGGTAAGGTTGGAAAAAATCATCCGGCCTTCGGGCACGTGGGCCACGCCGCGCGCCACAATTTCATGCGGCGGCAAGTTGGTGAGCGCCTCGCCTGCGTACTGGACGCTTCCTTCGCGGACCTTCACCAGCCCGGAAATGGCGCGCAGGGTGGTGGATTTCCCCGCCCCGTTTGCACCCACGAGGGTCACAATACTTCCCTTCTCCACGCGCAACGTCACCCCATGAAGCGCGGTGATGGAACCGTAGCCGGCGGTTACATTGGTAAGCTCAAGCATCGACAACCTCCTCTCCCAGATAGGCTGCGATCACGCGCCTATCCTGCTGAATTTCACTCGGAGTACCCTCCGCAATTTTTCGGCCGTATTCCAACACGGCGATTCTCTGACAAATACCCATGACCACCTTCATGTCGTGTTCGACCAAAAGCACCGCCGGTCCGAAGCGTTCCTGGGTGAAGCGGATTAGACGCATGAGCTCCACTTTTTCAGTCGGATTCATGCCCGCAGCCGGTTCGTCCAGCAGCAGGAGGCGGGGCTTGGTTGCCAGTGCGCGCACGATTTCCAGACGCCGCTGATCGCCGTAGGCAAGGCTGCGGCAGGGCTGATGCGCGGCAGATTTAAGACCAAAAACATCAAGAAGTTGCAACGCCTCATCCCGGACCTCACGCTCCTGTTCACGAAACTGCCGGCCCCGCCAGAGCGCCCCGAGAAAACCGCTTTTAAGATGCAAGTTGAAAGCGGCCACCACGTTGTCCAAAACGCTCAGAGAACTGAAAAGGCGGATATTTTGGAAAGTGCGCGCAATACCCTTGCTGGTGATTTCGCTGGCGGGGAGGCCGTCCACCGCTTGACCATCAAAGCGGATGGCGCCTTCCGTCGGCGTATAAACGCCTGTGATTACGTTAAATAAGGTTGTCTTCCCAGCGCCGTTAGGGCCGATCAACCCCACCAATTCTCCCTCGCCCACATGAAAGTCCACGGCGCTAACAGCGACTAGGCCACCAAAACGCACCAAGACTTTTTCCAGTTCCAGAATCGGCTTCACGAGCGGTTCCTCCTAGCCTGAATCCAGCGGTCGATGCCGCCGAGCAAACCCTGTGGCCGCAATATCATCAGCACAATCAGTAACAGTGCAAATGCAACCATTCGATACTGTTCCGCCTGCCTGAGCAACTCGTTAAGAAAGGTCAGCAAACAGGCGGCGACCGTCACGCCCAAGGTAGACCCCATGCCACCCAGGATTACCATCACCACCACATCCACGGATTTTAAAAACGAAAACCCCTCCGGCGTGATGTATCCAATCAAGTGCGCGTACAAAGCGCCAGCAAGCCCGGCAAAGAAAGACCCCACAACAAACGCGGTGACCTTGTACTTGGTGGTATTGACCCCCATGGCCTCAGCTGCGATTTCATCGTCGCGAACGGCAAGAAAACCACGACCATAAGTCGAACGCACTAAAGCACTCACGCAATA
Organism: Opitutus sp. GAS368; assembly: GCA_943329925.2. GTDB lineage: Bacteria > Verrucomicrobiota > Verrucomicrobiia > Chthoniobacterales > Chthoniobacteraceae > Chth-196. The sequence continues at coordinate 15,634 of CALQFT020000039.1, read as the reverse complement.
AATACAGAAGGCAGCCAGCCCCCACGTCCAACCCAGCGTGGTGAACGACGGAATTCCGGTCAGCCCGCGCGCCCCGCCCACCGCTTCGGTATTTTGAATGACCACGCGGATAATTTCACCAAAACCCAGCGTTACAATTGCCAGATAGTCCCCCTTTAGCCGAAGCGAGGGCAGTCCCACCGCCAAGCCGGCAACCGCCGCGAGCGAACCGCCCACAAACAGCGAAAGGACGAACACACACGTCGGCGCGGCACCCCCTAAAAAGCTCAACGCGTTTAGGATGGCTTTTCCTCCAATTTGAGTCACAGCCGCGGAACCGTACGCGCCCACCGCCATGAAGCCGGCGTGCCCCAGAGAGAACTGCCCGGTGTGGCCGCTGACGATATTGAGGCTTACCGCGAGGATCACGTTGATCCCCGCCATAATAAGGATGTTAAGGAGATAATCGTCTATCTGCGCCAAGGGCCACGCCGACTCGGGGTGCCCGGTGAAAAGGGCGGACACTACCCCGAAAACGAGCACACAGATTAGCAAGCTGGAGCGGGAACCCATTAGACCTTCTCCCTCTGTTGTTTACCAAAGAGCCCCGAGGGCTTGAAAAGCAGGATCAAAATCAAGATCACAAACGCCACCGCATCGCGATAGCCCGGCGGAATCCCAAGCACCTTGGAATACCCCACCACCAGCGTCTCGACCACGCCCAGAATCAGTCCCCCCACCATGGCTCCCGGCAGACTCCCCACGCCCCCCAACACCGCAGCGACGAAGGCCTTCATCCCGGGGAGCACGCCCATAAATGGTTCAATCGCTTGATATAAAGATGCATAGAAGATCGCGCCAGCCGCCGCCAACGCCGAACCAAGACCGAAGGTGAAGGAAATGACGACGTTGGTATTCACGCCCATAAGCATCGCGGCGGTGGGATTGAGCGATAGGGCGCGCATCGCGAGTCCCATGCGGGTGCGCATGACGATGAGGTGCAATCCGCCCAGTAAAAGGGCCGTCGCCGTCAGCACAAATGCCTGAATGTTAGTGGCGTGCAATTCGCCGAGGCCCGGAAGTGAACGACTCTCGATGAGAGAGGGAAATCCACGCGGGGCGGCGCCAAAGAGGAGTTGCCCGGAGTATTCCAGAAGCAGCGATACGCCGATGGCAGTGATGAGCACAGTAAGACGCGGCCGCTCCCTTAGAGGCTTATACGCAAGGCGTTCAATCAATATCCCGAGCGCCGCGCAGAACGTCATCGACCCCGCGAGCACCACCACCGCAAACAGCCATTCCGGCCAATGCCCCAGAAGCGGCTTCAACCAGCGAGAGAGATACATTCCGGAAAACGCGCCCACCATGAACACGTCGCCGTGCGCGAAGTTGATGAATCGCAACACTCCGTAGACCATCGTGTAGCCCAGAGCGATGAGTGCGTAGACCGCACCCAGGGAGAGGCCGTTGATGAGTTGCTGCAAAAATTCGTTCACCGTCTTCTATTCAGACAAACTCTGCCCAAAGCGCAAGCTAGGGTGCAACAGTTTCGACGTACTTGAACTGTCCGTTACGCACTTCGAGCATTACGGCGGACTTATCAGCGTTGCGTTGGGCGTTGAGCGTGATCTTGCCGGTGACGGCCACGAAGTCCTTGGTGGCGGCCAGCGAATCCCTCAATTTTGGGCCCTCCGTGGTGCCGGCGCGCTTGATTGCGTCTACCAGAATCATCGCAGAATCATAACCGAGCGCGGCCATTGCGTCGGGTTGCTCGTGGTACTTGTCGTTGAATTTCTTTAAGAAGGCCTGGATCTCCGGGGCGGGATCCTCGACGGAAAAATGGTTGGAGAAAAAGGAGCCCTCCACCGCCTTGCCGCCCACTTCGACCAACGAGGGCGAGTCCCATCCGTCTCCGCCGATAAGCGGCGCGGCGATCTGCAATTCCCGAGACTGCAGTGCGATCAGGCCGGACTCCGTGTAGTAGCCCGAGGCGAGGATAACGTCAGGGGTTGTCCCTTTAATCGCAGTAAGCTGCGCCTTAAAATCCTTGTCCCCTGAGGAATAACTTTGTTCGCTCACCACCGTCCCGCCGTTGGCCGAGATGTGCGCTTTGAAGAATTGCGACAGGCCGACGCTATAGTCCTGTTTGACGTCGGTGAGGATCGCCACCCGCTTCCAATTCTTGGAGAGCGCGAACTTGGAGAGCACCGTGCCTTGAAACGGGTCAATGAAACATACTCGGAAAATAAAATCACCCACCTCGGTCACCTTGGGATTGGTGGAGGCTGGGGAAATCATCGGAATGCCGGCTTGCTGGCAAATCGGAGCGGCCTCCAGAGAACGGGAGGAAGCCACTTCGCCGAGCAACGCCACGATGTGTTCTCGAGAGATTAATTTGCGCACCACCGTAGCAGCCTCGCCGGGTTTACTCTGATCGTCCTCCGTTACGAGGCGCATTTTTTTCCCGAGAACGCCTCCCGTCGCGTTAATCTCGTCGACGGCCATCGCGGTGCCCTTATGTGAGGACTGGCCGAAGCTGGCCGTTGCGCCTGAAAGCGAGGCAAATTCTCCAACAACGATCTCCGTGGCGGCCTCGGAAGGAGCCATTTTTTTACAAGCAACAGCAGTGAACAAACAGGCAACTAGGCAGAGGGAACTGGAAAGCTTCATGGGTGTTGCAGCATACACACGCGCCCCTTGGCTTTGCAACTGGTCGATGTCGCATCCAGTGGCAATCCAATCCCGCCCCCAGCCCCGGCAATTCGATGCCTCAGGCGTGCTCTACCTCCGGCCGGCCATAGTAGCCGTAGCCAGTCGGAGCACTCGCCCCATTGAGCACAATGCCGGCCACCACAGTGCCGTGATCGCGCAGAAGATGCAGCGCACGAAGAGCGATCTTGCTCGGCGTTTTGCCATACCTAACAACAAAACACACGGCATCAACCGCTTCCGCAATTAACAAGCTATCGCTTACCAGCTGCACCGGAGCGGAATCCACAACCAGACAGTCATAACGCTCCCGCGCAGAATTCAGCACGGCCTGAATGCCTTTGCGCGTAAGAAGCTCGGAAGCGTTTGGCACCACCTTGCCAGCTGGCAGCAAGTCGAGCCCCTGAACCGAGGTGCGAACAATGGCACCACTCAGTCGAAGGTTGCCGTCGAGAACATCCCCAAGACCGGGCAAATTATCGGTGCCCAACAGCGTTTTTTCTAGAGTAGGCGCCCGCATGTCCGCATCAATAAGTAGCGTTCTAACCCCCTGCCTCGCAAGCGTGCTCGCGTACCCGATGGCACAGAAGCTCTTGCCGTCCTCCGGCAAGGCGCTCGTAAACAAAAAGCAGTTGCGGCCTTGCTTGCGCGCCCCCAAATGCATCGCAGTACGAAGGGTGCGAAAGGCCTCCAATCCTGGCTGCTCGGGATCGCCGATGACCTCCAACAGCGTGCGCGCCCCTCCAAATGTAAGCTTGGGAACCGTACTTAAAACAGAAAGACCGGTGCCCGCCTCAATTTCCTCAGCGCTGCGCCATGCCCCCGCGAGCATGCTAACACTCAAGACGGCACCCCCTCCGACAACCGCTCCGGCAAATAGCCCCAAGGCAAGCAACTTCAACGCCGAATGGGAAGCTGGAGCACTTGGCAAAGGAGCCGGCTCAAACACCCTCAAATCGCTCAATTGCAACCCTTTTTCGATGTCAGTCTCTTTTAGTCTGCGCAGAATGGACTCATACAATGCCCGGTCGGTCTCCACGTCCCGCCCGAGAACTTTAAATTTGATGGACTGCCGGTTTAGCGCCAGTGCTTGTTTTTCCTGGCCCTTTAACGCCACCTCGAAATTGCGCTCCGTGGAAATAGCCCGCTCCAAATCAATGCGCACCGTAGCTGGAATCTGCAACACCGTCTCCCGAAGCGCCGCTTCCGCATCCCGCAATTGCAACTGCACCTGAATCATACGCGGATGTTTTTCGGTGTAACGCAACCGCAGCGTGGACACCCGGCTTTGCAAATCCGCTATCTGAGCGCGCGTTGCCGCTATGGTCGGATGCTGCAGCACGCTGTTTATCCGCAACAAATCCACCGGCTTCCCTGCAAATCGCTCCATGTCGGCCAAGTCACTCTCCAAGCGGATCCTAGTGGAACGCGCTTCCTCAAGATTGTTTCCCTGCACCTTGAGCGCCGTTATGACCGTATCCTGCCGGTCTTCTAATGATGCGGACTGACTGGTCTCTTTATAGCCCTGCAAAGCCTCCTCGCTTTTTTGAAGACGCAATTTAAGTCGTTCGGCTTCGGCCACCAAAAATTCCAGAGCGGATCGCGCCCCTGCAGAACGCAGATCCAGTTGGGAGCGAATGAAAGCCTCGGCAACGCCGTCGGCAAGTTTCTGAGCGACCACCGGGTTGCCATGCTGAGCAAAAATATCAATCAACTGAGTACCCCGGCGTTGGCGCACCTCGATATTGGCCCCCAGCGCACCCATTGCAGCCTCCACGGAAAGCGGCACTGGTGAAAACTCTGGGTCATCTTGCAGGTGTAAATCATGTACAACTCGGTTCAACAGTGAGCGGCTGCGGAAGGCTTCAAGAATTGTTTGCAGGCTGGTCTCGGCAGAGCCCTGGCTGTTTTCCGCCTCGAAACCGAGCACCCGCGCATGGGGCTCCAATTGCAGCACACATTTGGATTCAAATTTTACGGGTAGACGCTTGAGATAAATTCCGGAGGAAAGCAGCCCAGCGGAGGCGCACACCAGCACCACCCAGGAACGTTCACGCACAGCAAGGAGCATCTGATTAATGTCCAGACCACCCGCTGGTTCACTGGAAAGGCCCGGCTCGGGATAATTGAGCGTTTGCATAAGATTAAAAAAGACTCTCTTCAACCACAACGGTATCACCGGCTTGCAAAGCAAACCCGGGAGCCCCCTTGCTGCGTGCCATCTGTTTGGCATCCAACTTGAAAATTTCCTCTCCTCCAGCGACCGTGGATCGTTTAACCGTCACCCGCGAAGGGTTGGCGATTCGCGAGTAGCCCCCAGCCAGCCCGATGCCCTCCAAAAGAGAAAGCGAGGCATCATCTGGAATATCGTAAATGCCGGGGCGATTCACCTGCCCAAGCACCGTAAATCTGCGCTTGCTGTAATCCATGATCCGCACCGTTACCTGTGGATGCACCAGATATTCCTTCAACGCGGCACCAAGAAGCGCAGTGGCCTCCGCAAGCGTCTTACCGCCAATCATGACGCTGCCCACCATTGGGAACGAAATAAAGCCGTCCTTGGCCACCCGAGCCGTCGTGTCCAGTTCATCCTCCTGGAACACTTTCACAAGAACAAGGTCACCGGGCGTAATGGCGTAACCCCCGGAACTCCGACGAACCACCTCCACCCGCGCCGGCACGCCCAAATCCAAGCCCCGCTCGCGGGTGGCCTGCGCGCTTAGAGAAGCCGCGCCCTCAAAGAAGTTCCCAGCGGCGCACCCTGCAAGGAGTAGCCGCCCTGCAATCCCAATCGCAGGATTGCCTAATAAAAAAATGTGTTTGCTCATACTTTTAAAAACTCACGTTCAAAGCCATGCCGATGCGGTTTCGTTGAAACGGATGCCCCTGATCCCCAGAGGATACGTTTTTACTGTATTCATAGAACCAACCCAAAGAACACGTTCGGTTAATCAACCAATTCAAACTCATTCGCCCGTAGTAGTATTCATCCTCTCGACTGGCCTGAACTCCCGTCGCCGCAGCGTGGTAATTTGCCTGCCCGTACCCGAGCGAAACTGAGCCGTCCACAGTCGAAGTCAGCATCTTACGGGCGCTCAACGCGACGGTGGTGGCTTCGTAATTCTGCCCCTTTAATGAGGCCGAAGCGAAGGTGCGCCGGCTTCCATCAAGCGAAAGCGAGGTTTGTCCAGTGACCTGCCAGTTTGCGCCCGCTGTGAAAACGGGAGTCTGTGTAGTGGGTTCTCCACCATCAAAATGGCGCCATTCATTTCCGAAAGAGGCGCTCCACCCGAGCTTGGCGGAGGGTTGGGCGATGACCCGCACCAAGGCTTGATTGTAAGTCTGCCGGTTGCCCCCGTCGGCTTGCATGATCCCCTGGGTGGAGCCCAAACCCAGTTGTAGTTTGGGAGACCACTCGTAGTTTAAAAATTCCTGAGCCCTGTTCTCATGCGACCCGACTAACCCGTCAAACATGGATCGAGTAGTGTCCCCGCTCAACTCGCCGCTCAGTTTTCCCGTAAAAGGGTAGGAAAATGTCACCCCTCCGTAATTCGCCCGATGCCCCACCCGCTCCCCAGCGTCTGGAGTACCGCTTTGAGTGGATTGCGTTCCAAATCGAAACCCCGTTTTCAATCGACTGCCCGACCAACCCCCGTCCAATCCACAAGATTGCTCAATAGTGCGCTGGCTCGGGTAACGGGCAAACCACGAAACAGCGCCCGCATAGGAAGCCCCCAAACGCAAAGCCGACTCATCAGAGCCCAACTGCACGCGTGCAGCTGGACCGATGCTCGATTGAAAGTCTTTGCGCCTGCCGGAGCTGCCGATCGAGATATTGTCATCATAAACAGTTCCAGCGCTTAATATTAATGCATAATACAAAGGCCCGCGATGCTGCATCTGGGCATGCCTTGCCAACTCGGCGTACTCGGAAAGCCCCCCTTTACCCGAAAATGGCCCACCCCCACTCCCGGGGGATCCACCGGGTGGAATTGCGGCCTCCCAAAAGCGTTGAGAAGCTTCCTTGGACTCCAAAGGCGCGGCGACAGGCTCGGCGCTCTCCAGTGGCTCGAGTACGGGCTTAACCTTGAATGTCACCGTAAAATCCTCTGAAGGCGGAATCGGACGCACATAGGCTGCATCCAGAGGTTCGAACGGTTGAATCGGTTTAAAAAAAAGACCGTCGCGCGCGTCCGTGGAGGGCAATCCCAGAGACGAGGGAGGTGGATCTGAAACTTCCGGCGCAATATTTTCCAAGCCACTATCAACAGGTGCTGCCAGCGTACACAACGCCTGAAACTGGGTCAGGACAATGGGAAGAAAAAGCAAAGTGACCCTTGGGTTTTTCACAAATTAAGGGGTGTTTGGATTTTAATTGGGTAACTCGGAGGAAACATCCGGGCGATCGAACTGGTCCGGGTTGGGTGCGCTAAGCAGCGCGGCACTCCGACGCGCTCGCAGGGCGAAAGGCGGCACGAGAGAGGGAGCAGCCGCAGCCTGAGGCAAGTCTGCCTGCACGCCTACGAAGGAGCCGCCGCCCGCTGGGTTGCTCGGCAAATTGCCCGAGGAACCGCTCAGTGGGCTGACAAGACTTTGTAATGGAGTGCCAGACACCAGCGAGGCGGAGGTACCGAAGCGAGTCAATCCGCGCTGGTATTCCACGCCGTGGGAACTCTCCGCAAGCAACCCTAGGCGAGGCGGGGCGCTGTTACCGGCCCGCAGACTTCGACCCGCCGCCACCTCAGTGGTGACTCCAGACTGGTCTCGCACCTGGAGTCGGCCGCTGAGCACACTGAGTAATTCGCGGCCATCCGCACCCACAGTGAGGGCGAAAATGCTATTTTTCCCAGCGATTTGAAGATCAGGGGTGCGCACCAAACAAACCGACGTCCCCACTCGCACAAAAAGAGTTCCCTTGCGTAAAAAAAGCCCGACTTCAGTTGGAGAATCCGGTTCATCCGCATCGCCAGCGGAACTCGTAAAGTTGAGGACGGGCGCACCGCTTGCCGAGGGCACCAAGCGCTCCAAGCTCAACTCTCCGTGAGGACGCAGTTCTAGGAAACGCTCCACTCCCTCGAGTTGAATACTGCCATCCAGCCCCGTGCGAAACCTGCCCGGAGCCACGAGAAGCTGCCCCTCCTTAAGCGGTTCAAGAACACCCTGCTCTTTAATTTGTGTGGCGTCATGCGCAACTCGAACCCTGAAAACATCAACTCGAAGCCGCTGAGGCTCTTGAGTCTCTTGCGCCTGCGCCCCGACATTCAAGCCACCCACAACCACCGTCGCCATTGCCACCCATCCCACGTATTTCCCGTTCATGACTCACACTAAAGCGTGAATCAGGCGTGAGCGAAATCGGGCCAAACCTAGTAAAACGTAAGCGAAACGCCTATTCGAGCGGGCCGTTTTTTGCATGCCGCCCCGAGCTCATCCCGAGCAAAGCCCCCCAGCCACCTTCCACTCGCAACTGGTAGGGAAAACCGACGGTTCCTAACGAGGCACAAGCCACACATTCCGGTAACACACCGGGTTGCCATGCCCCTGCAATTGGATAGCGCCGCCGGAGGGGTCTTCTTTCTTGCCGCCGCCAGTAGGGCCAGGAATTTCGGTCTTATCCTGAACTAAAACGCCGTTATGTTTGACCGTGACCAAGGCGTTGCGTGTTTTCTGACCATCCCCGTCGTATTTTGCAGCCGTAAACTCAATGTCATAGGTTTGCCATTCCAAGGGTGGAAAACACATATTCACACTGGGAGGGGTTTTGGAATAAACGGCGCCACATTCGTTACTAACGCCTTTAAGACCAAAACTATCCAGAACCTGCACTTCGTATCGGTCCTGCATATAAACCCCACTATTAGCGCGGTCCTGACCGCGACCCAGCGGCTTGAACGGCAGCAGAAATTCCACATGCAACGAGTAGTCTTGAAAGTCCGCCCGCTTTGTCTTGGAGCCCGAGGCGAGCAGGTTGCGGTTAAGTTCATCGAAATGGCCTCCGACAAAGGCGTCGCAGTTGGTGCCGTCAAAAAGGACTACTGCATCACTTGGCGGCTTAGCCCCCAACGTCGGACTGGCCCGATGCACCTTCTGCAGGCTGAACTTTCCTGTATCACCCTCTCCCATAAAGGTCTCTGGCGTGAGAACCGCCTTCCATGCCCCGTGCGAAAACTCCACGGCATCCCCCTTGAGCGTTCCCTCCAATTCAACCTTTTCCGACTTGTCCCAACCAGCGCCGGGAAGACCTCCCTTATGCACCACGGCCCGGAACGTATCATTTCCTAGCGCAATTACTTGGACACCCAAACTTGCGGCGGCAAATTCGCCTTGAAAATCAATATCACGACCTGCCTTTCTGGCCTCCTCCACAGTGAGGTATGTGGGGGCCTTTGGTTTTGTTTCCTCCGCAAAACCCGAGGGGGTTATCAAGGTAAGAACGCTCAGCAGAAATATAAAGGGGGATTTCATCGCCTCATATTTTGCTCCGGCGAGACCGATGGTCAATGCAGTAAAGGATCGAATAAAAAGAAGATGGCTCCCTGGGAAAATCACAAAGAACGCGTTCACTGAATGCCTGCGCAGACACTGGAAGCGCAGTTTGCTTCCCGCCTTGCTGCGGAGCCCCTGCTCCGCTTTGACGCTCCAAAAACTCAGAGAGTCATTGCGGAGCTGGGGCTCCGCGGCCCCAGGTGCTGAGGTCTTTTAATCATCCATAAACCTAAAAGAGAGGGTATGAGAGGGAGTTTTGAAGTGCACTAGATTCGTTTCATCCGAGCCCGCAGCCACCCCGTCTCCCTCTTGGGGAAAGCACAAGTCTGCACTTGAACCCAAAAACAAAAGGCCGCACCCGCTTCCCAGCTTGCCGAGGAAGGAGCCGTGCATTTCACTACCGCCCCTATGTTTTCACACGTCGTTATTTTTTGGGTCCGTCCTGAAGTCGCTGATGCCACCGCCCAGCTCCTCGCCGGGGCGGAAAAGTATTTGCGCACCATTCCGGGTTTGCTGAGTTTTCACGTCGGCAAGATGTCGCCCAGCGAGCGTCCCGTGGTGGATCAGAGCTATCAGGTGGCGTTGAACCTGCAGTTTGCCTCCAAGGCGGACGAGCATACTTACCAGATCCACCCACAACACATCGAGTTTGTGGAGAAAGTATTCAAGCCAACCTGCCAGAAAGCCGTCATTTACGACTTCGAATAAGTCGCACTCTGCTTCGCCGCGCGCCTGCAATAAACAGGCGTCGACTGTTCGCCACGCATTCCGCAATCCCTTTTCACTACCCTTATGTCCACTCAAGCATCCACCACTCGCATGGAGAAGATTGTCAGTCTCTGCAAGCGGCGCGGTTTCATTTTTCAATCCAGCGAAATTTACGGAGGCCTTAATGGGTTTTGGGATTACGGCCCGCTGGGTGCAGAGCTTAAGCGCAACGTGAAGGAACTCTGGTGGAAAAGCATGACGCGCCTGCGGGACGACATTGTCGGGTTGGAAGCGACCATCATCATGCACCCCAAAGTCTGGCAGGCTTCGGGCCATGTGGACACCTTCAGTGACCCGATGAGCACCTGCCGGGCTTGCAAAAAGCTCGTCCGCTCCGACCAGGTCTGGGACATGCTGGAAACCACGCCCTGGGCCCAAGCCGTTCGCGATGCCGCCCCCGAGGGCAAACCCGATCCCGAGGCGCTTCTTAAGTGGGCCAAGGGAAAGGGGCTGCGCGCCGTTCCGAACTTTGCTTTCGTAAAGGAGCCTGAGGCCATACTGGCCCGGGTCGCCGCCCACACCGCAGACTGGGACGCCCACGGTCAGGCGCTGATGCAAATTCTTAGCACCGCAGACGCCGCCGGTCCGCTTGCGATGCCATGCCCGCACTGCGCCGGCGAACTCACCGAACCGCGCCCCTTCAACCTCATGTTCAAGACCTACGTCGGCCCAGCCGCCACGGAGGAGGACATCGCCTATCTGCGACCCGAAACCGCCCAAGCCATTTTTGTGCAGTTTAAAAACGTGGTGGATTCCACCCGCGTGAAGGTGCCCTTCGGCATTTGCCAAATTGGAAAGGCCTTCCGTAACGAGGTCACGCCGCGCAACTTCACGTTCCGCTCCCGGGAATTCGAACAGATGGAGTTGGAATTTTTCATCAAACCCGACGAAGTCGTCCAAGCCCAGACTGGCTCGGTTGCCGCCTTCGCCCCCGACGCGCCCCATACCGAACCCCAACCCAACTGGGGCTGGGAATTGTGGCATAAATACTGGGTTGAAGAACGCTTCCGCTGGTACGAATCTGTCGGACTCAAACGCTCTTCGCTTGAAGAATACTGGCAGAAACCCGACGAACTCGCCCATTACGCCCGCGCTACGGTAGACATTCTGTACAAATTTCCTTTCGGAACGCAGGAACTCGAAGGCATCGCCGCGCGCTCTAATTTCGATCTAACCCAACACCAAACGCATTCGGGCAAGTCGATGGAGTATTTTGACCAAGAGGCGAACCTGCGCTACGTGCCGCATGTAATTGAGCCCTCCGCCGGGGTGGACCGTCTCATTCTCGCGCTGTTGTGCGAGGCCTTCGAGGAGGAGGAAGTCACCGACGAAAAAGGCCAGACCGAAACCCGCACCGTGCTGCATTTCCACCCAAGGGTGGCGCCTATCAAGGTGGGGATTTTTCCCCTGCTCAAAAACAAGCCTGACCTTGTCAAAAAAGCGATCGAAGTCCGCGACTTGCTTCGCCCGCTCATGAACGTCTTTTACGATGATGGCGGTGCCATCGGCCGGCGTTACCGCCGTCAGGACGAGGCTGGAACGCCCTTCTGCCTCACCATCGACTTTGACACCATCGGCGAAAACGGCCCAGAAAAAGAGGGCACAGTCACCCTGCGCCATCGCGATTCAATGACCCAAGAACGCGTGCGCATCGCCGATCTTCCCGCGCTCTTGATGGCCAAAATCTCATAGTCCAGCCGCCCCTCGGACTCCGGATTCCTCAATGGAAAAACAGTACGACTTCACGGTGATCGGTGGCGGGAGCGCCGGATACGCGGCGGCGTCTCTCGCGGCAGGTGCGGGGTTACGCGTCGCGGTGGTCGAAGGCGGCCGTGAGGTGGGCGGCCTGTGCATCCTACGCGGATGCATGCCCAGCAAGACGTTGCTTGCCACGGCCAACCGGGCGGCTGCCGTGCGCGGCGCAGCGGAGTTCGGCGTGAAGGCGCGCATGGACGGCGTCGACGGCAAGACCATGCAGGCACGCAAACGGCTGCTCATCGGGGACTTTGCAGGGTACCGCAAAGGACAGTTGGAGTCAGGGCGCTTTACATTCCTGCGAGGAATGGCGCGATTCACCGACGCACACACCATCGAAATCACTACGGCAGAAGGCGCGCAAACACTGCAGTCCAAAACCTTCCTCATCGCCACGGGCTCCGTCCTAGCGCCGCCACCCGTGCCAGGACTCCCGGCCACCGGATTTCTCGACAGTGACGCCATGCTGGAGAGCGAGCACTTACCGGGCTCGGTCATCGTCCTCGGCGGCGGCGCGATTGCCTTGGAGGCGGCCACATTTTACGCGGGGATCGGCAGCCACGTGACCCTGTTACAACGCTCCACGCGGGTTTTAAAGGAGGCCGACCCCGATGTTTCCGAAGCGGTCGCCAACGGACTTCGCCAACACGGAGTGCGCGTGGAGACGGGTGTCGAACTGCTCCTGTGCAAAAAAACAAACCATGGCAAAGTGGTTCGTTTCCGAAAAAACGGCATCGAATCAGAATGCGCTGCCGAGGAAATTCTGTGCGCTCTGGGACGCGCTCCCGCGACGAGAGGGCTTGGTTTGGAAGCGTGCGGCGTGGCGCTGAACGGATCGCGCATTGCGGCACGTTCGACCCAACAGACTTCGCAGCCACACATATTTGTGGCGGGTGATGTGTGCGGTCCTCTGGAGGTGGTGCATCTGGCGATCCAACAAGGTGAAATCGCCGCTCGCAACGTCATCCGCCAAGTATCCGGCTCGGCAGAATCTTTGGAGGAAATGGACTACCGCTTGAAAATGTTGGCTGTATTTTCCGAGCCAGGCGTCGCCACGGTTGGACTCACCGAGGCGGAAGCCCTCGCCCAAAACGTTCCGGTTTTATCCGCGTCTTATCCCTTCGCGGACCACGGCAAATCCATGGTGGAAGGACACCTCCAAGGCTTTGTCAAACTCACTGTCCATGCAGAGAGTCGCGAGATTCTCGGAGGTGCAGTCGTTGGCCCACACGCCGCAGAGCTTATTCACGAAGTCGTGACCGCGATGTATTTTCGCGCAAAGGCCGGCGACCTCGCGCGAGTGCCACACTACCACCCGACGCTAAGCGAAATTTGGACCTACCCCGCCGAGGAGTTGGCGTAGGATACCCGCCACTCGGTCTTCGCCGCGCTTATTCGCGAAGCCGCCTTCACAAACAACGCCTCCATTGCCAACGGCGCAGCCTCACGTCCTAGGCACCTCGATCCGCGACGCGCCGGAACGCCCTTTCACCACGCGGATCTGCACTGAAATTGCCTCCGCCATTTCCGCGACGTGCGAGATCACCCCGACTTTGCGCCCCTGAGCTTGCAGATGCATGAGCGCGTTGGTGGCGATGGTGAGTGTTTCGGGATCCAAACTGCCGAAGCCCTCATCGATAAACAACGACTCGATGCGCAACCGGTTGGACGTCAGGGAGGCCAGACCTAACGCAAGTGCGAGCGATACCAAGAAAGACTCTCCCCCGGAAAGCGAATGTACCGAACGCTGTTCGTCGGCCATGTCACGGTCGACGACCAACAGATTCAGCGATTGAGGGATACGCTGCAGTCGGTAACGCGCGGCGAGACGCTCAAGCTGCTCGTTTGCATAGGAAAGTAAGATGTCCAGCGTACGGCGTTGGGCGATGTTGCGGAACTTGGCGCCGTCAGCCGAGCCGATGAGTTCGTTGAGCTTGCCCCATGGCTCGGCGTGCTTTTTGGCCGAGCCGATCTGGAGGGTCAATTCTCTGGAGCCCTCACGCCGTTGGTTGTCGTTTAAAATTGCGGCGAGTAAATGTTCAGCGACCGTTTTGTGAGCGGCGCAGGCGGAGTTTAATTCCGGAATCTCAGCTAGGACGACAGCCTCCTCCTCGACAGTGGGGCGCTTCTCGACGTGCTCCTCGCAGCTTCGCTGGTGAGTCTGCAAGACACCCTGCGCGCTGTGGATTGCCGCCTCCAAGTCCGCGAGAACCCTGTGCTCATTCGCAAACCACGCGTTATCCAAAAGAAACGCCGCATCCAAGTCCGAACGCGCCAACACACGCCCAGTGGCTGCCGCGAACGCCGCGAGCCAATCCGCCAAACCTTGCGCAGCCGCCGCATAAGCCTCTTTCGCTCGCCCCAGCGCGTGAGTTACGCCTTCCAGTCCAGTAACCGCAGCAGTGCGCTCCGTTTTAGCGTCGTTCCATGCCGTGAGGCATTTGTCCCGCTCAAGGCCCGTATCTTTAAGCAATGTTTGCCCTTCACGCTCCACGTCATCCGCCTGGCGCCCAGCGAATAGCTGAGCGCGTTTTGCAAAAACTCGGCCGTGTTCAACGAGCGACTTTTGCTGTTCATCGTGTTTAGCGAGCCGTTCTTTTTCCGCAGCCTCCACATTTTGCTGCAAGAGTTGAAGCGCGGCGTCCGCTTCCCCATTCCAACGAGAAAGATCCTCCTGTTTAACGCCCAGATCCGCGAGTTGTTCTACAGCCTTACGCACTGTATTCATGAACCGCTTCGGATCCTGCTCGAACGCTAGTTCTGCCATGGCAACCCCGCTCCAAAGCGGCACGAGCGCTTTGTGTTTCACCTGCTGCTCACTCCGCTTTACCGCACTCTCCTGCTCCGCTTTGTCGCGCGCCGACCTTGCAACCGCCGCCGCCTTTCCCAGCTCCGCAAACGACGCCTCGCACGCACGCAACGCCTTGTCTGCCGCTCTTTGACCTTCACGCGTTTCCCGCACAAGCCGCTCAGCCCCTTGAGACGCTTCTGTTTCCGCATCAAGCCGCTCGCGATCTTTCGCTAATTCTACCAGCCGACGAACCACCGCACTGCTTCGCGTCGCTCCATCCAGAATCCACAGCGAACTCGCCTCCTCGTGAGAAGGCTTGAACGCACGAGCCCCATTCAACTCCAACTGTAGCTTTTCCCGCTGGCTCGTCTTGCGCTCCATTTCCTTCTTCGCCGTCGTGATGCTCCGCTCTAAACCCGCCCCCTCGGCACTCAGTGCCACGTGCGCAGCCTCCTGCGCCGTCATCTCGCTACGCAACGCCTTCACCGCCAAAAAATCTTCCGTCGGCGCATGCTTCAAATACGGATGATCCGTTCCCCCGCAAACCGGACATTCACGGCCCGACTCCAGTTTCTCCCGCAACCCCGCTGAGGCTGGATCCACCGCAGCCACAGCCAATTCGAGGGATTTTCTCGCCTGAGCAACCCGCACCACAGCCTGCGGGAGGAGTTCCTTATGAAGCAAACCCAACCGAATCTCCTCGTCTGCCTGCGTTAGTCCAAGGGCCTCCAATTCTTTTTGTAAAACGAGGTACTGCGTCTCAAGCGACTCCGACAAATCCACCGCCTGCTTAAGTTCTTGCAAAGCCGTATTCGCTGCGGCGTTGCTTTTTAGGTCCTGCGCGATTTTATCGCTGTCCTGTTTTTGCGCAGCGGCCTCCAACTGAGCGAGCTTTTCGGCCAGTTGCGAGGCCTCTTTGGCACACGCCACCTGACTCTCAAGCGCTTGTTTTTCAGAAGCCGCCCGCTGGCTCCAACCCTCATCCAAAAGTTTGAACTCCCCCTCCGAGTCAACCAGCGCCGTAGTCGACGCAGCAGCCTGCTGCAGCCGCTCGAGCCAGACACCGCGCTCCGCCACAAACGGCCCCCACATCGCAAGCTCTTCCCTCACCTTACCCAACGCAGCCAACTCCCCGGCCTTCACCTT
>CALQFT020000038.1 GCA_943329925.2 Opitutus sp. GAS368 | reverse complement strand
CTTTGTGTTGGTGCCCTTGCCTGCTTTTGCGGGAGTGCGTGTCGGTTTTGAAGAACGCGATATTACTCCGCAAATAGGGATGGAAGTTCCCGGTGGATACGGTAAATCCTTCTCCAAGAAGATTCACGATCCCTGCAAGGTTCGGGCAACGGTTTTTGATGATGGGCAGCATCGGGCGGCTCTGGTGGGACTGGATGCGCTGATTGTCCCTCGTGCGTTGGTGCTTCAGGTCAGGAAGGAAATCGCCTCCCGCTGCGGCATTGATGCCGTACTGATAGGGGCCTCGCATTCCCATTCTTCCGGCCCCATTGGAATGGTCCAACCGGGCGAGTTCGACCATGCTTCAGACCTCGTTAAAGAGCTCGCATATAAAAAGTCCTCCTGCGCTGACCCAGTTTATTTGGAGCAGGTGCGCTCGGCCATCGTGGACGCAGTCGTTGCCGCAGATGCGACCCGGAGCGAGGTTACTGTTGGATTTGGCAGCGGTCGGGAGGATCAGGTGGCCTTCAATCGCAGGATCCGGATGAAAAACGGTCAGTCTTATTCGCATCCCGGCAAGGGCAACCCTGACAACTTGGGATTCGCGGGGCCGACAGATCCGGAGGTGGGCGTCATCGGGGTGTGGAATCCAGACGGAAAGCTAACAGGTTGCGTCGTAAACTTTTCTTGTCACGCGACGGCGAGCGCCCCAGGGATCAGCGCGAACTGGATTCACTACATGGAGAAGGTGATCCAAGGCTATTTCGGCTCAGAAACAAAAGTGGTTTTTCTTCAGGGTGCTTGCGGGGATGTGACGCAGGTCAACAACCTCGATGTTCACTCGAATCCCGACGCCGATGCCTGGTCGCAATGGGTAGGGGGCCGTGTAGGGGCGGAGGCGGTGAAGGTGCTTCTGGGAATGTCACAGACGCGGACGTCGGAGGTGCCGGTGAATGTCGGGCAGAAAACCTGGAACATAGCGCGGCGGACGCCGGCTTCGGAGCGGGTGAAGGAGGCGTTGGAGTTGATCGGAAAGCCGGCCAGTGATCCGCAATGGATTTGGGCGAAAGAAACGCTGCTGTTGGACGCGTCGCTGGCCAAGTCGCCCAAGTTGGAAGTCGAAGTGCAGGCGATCCAGATTGGGCCGGTGGTTTGCGTTTCAAACCCTGCGGAGTATTTCTGCGCCTATGGGTTAGAGCTTAAACAACAAAGCGGATTTCCTCTCACCTTTCCGGTGGAATTGGCCAACGGTTGCGTCGGCTACGTTCCCACAGAAGAGGCGTTCAGTCCAACTGGCGGCGGCTACGAAACGCGGCTCACCAGCTACAGTAATTTGGAAGTCACGGCAGGAAGGCAGTTTCGTGAAGTTGGTGTGGAGCTTGCGCGTCGGTTTAAACCAAGTCCATTGCCAGAGCCACCTGCCGCACCACAGTTTAAGCAAGCTTGGCTTTACGGCAATCTCCCTCCCCAAATCAAATGAAGCGGCACTTTCTCATTCTCGCCTCTACGCTCTGCTGTGTCGCGTCGTTGCCTGCCGCCCCTCTTAGTAGTCCGCTTTCACCCGAGGCCGCTCGGGTGGCATTTGCGGTGGCACCCGGACTGCGCGTTGATTTGGTGGCGGCCGAACCGCAGGTGGCCTCACCCTGTGCCTTCGCCTTCGATCAGCGCGGGCGGTTGTTTGTTACTGAAAATC
This sequence comes from Opitutus sp. GAS368, assembly GCA_943329925.2. Taxonomy (GTDB): domain Bacteria; phylum Verrucomicrobiota; class Verrucomicrobiia; order Chthoniobacterales; family Chthoniobacteraceae; genus Chth-196. The sequence continues at coordinate 23,098 of CALQFT020000038.1, read as the reverse complement.
GGGGTTATCCAATCCGTCCAAAAGAGGGAGAGGCGCCCGCCGGTGTCGTCGCCATGCTTGAGGATACTGATGGAGACGGACTCCTGGATCGGCGCACTGTTTTCGCCGACCTGATTGCCTTTCTCGAGGGAGAAAAGTAACGCGGATGTAACGCGGATTTTGACTTCTTGCTTATGCCCTCCGTACTCGCCCTCTTCGCCCATCCCGACGATATCGAGTTCCGGGCTGCTGGAACTCTTCTTCTGCTCGGGCAACAGGGCTGGGATCTCCATTACTGCAACCTCTCAAACGGTGACCTCGGCAGCGCACGCATGACCATGCGCAAAACGGCATTGGTGCGCCGCAGCGAATCTCTCGCCGCCGCCGATCTCATGGGGGCAAACTGGCATCGCTCGCTTTGCTCCGACCTCCAGATTTTTTACGATGACGCCACCCTCCGTAGGGTATGCGGGTTGGTGCGTTTAATTAAGCCCTCAATTCTGCTTACCCATCCCGTCCAGGACTACATGGAGGATCACATGATCACCGCCCGACTCGCTGTGACAGGCGCTTTTGCACGCGGGATTCCAAATTATCGTAGTAAGCCGCAGCGAACAGCTCATGGGGATTCTCTCACGATTTATCACTCCACGCCGCACGGCTTGGTTGATCCTATGCGGCGCCCCGTGGAGCCTGAGGCCTACGTCGACATCGGTGCGGTGCTGGCTCAAAAGCGCGACGCGCTCGCCTGTCATCATAGTCAAAAAGACTGGCTCGATTTAACTCAGGGTCCCGACAGTTATCTTCACGCTCTGGAGCGCGATGCGCTCACTTTGGGCGCTCGTTCCGGCTGTTTCCATCACGCCGAAGCATGGACGCGCCATTTGCATCTGGGATTTGGCGCGGAAGCTGATAATCCGTTGCAAGATGCCTTGCAGCAACGGTATAGTCTGAATAGACGCTTTTTATTGGATTGATAAACTCTTTATTTATGCCCCGCAAACTCAGCTCTCTTGCCCCCACATGGTGGGATTATACCACCCTTGATCGTGACATCATCGATGCCGCCGCCGCCCTGACTCCAGAGCAGCTTCTCTCGCTCTCTCGCCCTGGTTTTAAGATTCAATTCTTCGACACCCTTCAGGAATTTTATTGCGCGGAGGCGCTCGAATATATTCACGCATGGAAACAGGCCACGCCTGATAATCCCGCCGGAATCTGCGGTCCCATCGGTCCTACAGAGCAGTTGCCCATGGTCGCCCAGATGGTAAATGAAATGGGGCTCAATCTAAAAAACGCCCATTTCTGGGGAATGGACGAATGGGTTGTGGATGGCGTATCCGTCCCAGCGGAGCATCCGCTTTCTTTCGAGAAATGCGACCGTGAAATGTGTTTCAACCGCATCTCTGAGGAGTTGCGCATTCCTGAGTCCAACCTACATTTCCCCACCTCCAATATCGCGCCATTTGAGAAGTCTTGGACAGCTGGAATTCGGTGCGTGCTCATGCAGGGCGGCCAAGGGGACATCAAGCACTGGGCCTTTAACGACCCGCTTCCACGACACGGGGCGCACGCAGATGCGCCGCCTTCGGCCGCCGAGTATAGGGCTCTAGGGACGCGCATTGTGGACCTGCATCCGGTGACCATAGCGCAGAACGCGCGCACCTCTGGCGGAGGTAATGTATCACTGGTTCCCGTGCGTGCTGTGACCGTGGGGCCTCGCGAGACATGGTTGTCAGAAAAGGTGTCTATTTGGCATGCAGGCAATCACGATAATCCTTTCGGACAACGGCTTACGGCGTACATGATTGCTAAACGTATTGTTGACACGGCAGTCCCGATGTCACTTTTGGCAGAGCATCCCAACGTCCAATTTAACTACTATCGTGGCGGCATCGGTTCCTGTGTGGTGCAGATGCATTGAGACGAGGTGTTTGCGCTTGGCGGTTTTTAAGATCGAGTGGGGTGCTTACGTTCTGGTAGCCAGACCGCTGCACATTGCCGAGAGGGTCCATGCCGCGGTTCTCCACCAGTTGGTGCGTACGAGCGAGCTCATGGCGGCTTCCGTGCGTTCGCGCTGGAGGCTTTTGTGGAGCGGAATAGAAACCAAGCACGTCACCGCCCATGCGATGAGAGTGGATATAAATTCAATCCACCAAATCCCGTCGGGCCATCCCAGAACAACCAACCGGCCTGCGACTCCAGAAGTTTGGGTGAGAATCAGCGGTGCCACTATCCAGCTAATGGCGCCCGTATAACGATAATGCCAACGCTCGAATTGCGCGGGATCTATGAATTTAAATGCCGGATAAATAACGAGTTGCACCGTCCATAGTACGGAGGCAAGCGCCAGACTCACGGCAAAGTGAGCGTCCAGAAAGCGCATCTGGCAACTGTTTGGTTATTTGTTTGCGGGCAGGGCGCGCAGGGCAGCTGTTTCTGTGAGGTTGATGCGTTCCTCAAGTGCCGGAGCGATGTCGCGCATCTTTTCGTAGAAGGCACGGAAGTAGGCGCGGAGGGCCTTGCTTGCGGCTTCGTCGGTCTTGGCTGCGTCTGCCTTTGCGCGAAGTTCAACGACGCGCGGATCTTCAGAAGCGGCTTTCCTCGCGGCGTTGAAGCGCTCGTCTTCGGATGCTAATTTTTCTTTCTCGGAGGTCTCGACGGCGGCTTTCTCCTTCGAGGAGCTGTCTTTGGAAGAGGTGCGACGTTTCGGGGTCTCACTAGACTTTTGCGTTTCAGGCGCAGATTGTGTTTGGACAGAAGAAGTTCCTGCGGATGACTTTTTAGACCCAGTGGATGCCGGGGTGTCATTGCTGCGGTTGGAGGATCTTGAGTTAGAGGAGGTTCCGGAAGGAGTGGCGCCTGAGGTTTGCTCGGCGGCCTGAGCTAGGCTTCCGGCTAGGAGCAAAACCAAGGCGCAAGAAAGGGTGCGACGCATAAAAGTAATCCAGTTAAGAGCCATTAAGTTGCCAGCGAAAGAGGTTGCTGTCGAGGGGCATCCTGAGGGTAGTTTTTAGGGTTTGAAAAGAGTTTCGCAAGAAAGCGTTTGGGCCAACGGGGAACACAGGTAAAAAGAAGGAGTGAAAGTTAACGAGAGCCAAGGCCTGCGCACGTGGGCGGAGATTAGCATTACTGCACTGCGTCATAACGCCGCGGCGTTGCGGGCCCATGCACCCAATGGGGCGCGGCTATGGGCCGTGGTCAAGGCTGATGCATATGGGCATGGTGTGGACATCGTGGTGCCGGGATTGAGTGGTCTTGCGGATGGATTCGCAGTTGCGAACCTAGCCGAGGCGCGTCAGGTCCGTGCGCTTGCACCCGCTGCGCCTATTCTGATCATGGGGCCAGCATTGCCCAGCGAGCGGGCCGAGATCGCCCGGTACGCCTTCCTGCCCGCAATTTCATCACTAGAGGAGGCCGCCGGTTACGCCGCCTGCGCTAATGGCCACCCCGTGGCGGTTCACCTCGTCATTGACACGGGGATGGGGCGCATTGGGGTGTGGGAGCGAGACGCACTCGCCACTTTCCGGGCGATTGCCGCGATGGACGGAGTGAAAATCACGGGCGTTTGTTCCCATTTTCCCGTTGCCGACGAAGACGCAACTTTTACCCGTGGCCAATCCGAACGATTTGCGGCGCTGGTGGCGGTTTTGCGTGCGGAAGGTTTGTTGGGTGGGTGCGTGCATCTTGCGAATAGCGCTGGGTTGCTAGGGTTTCCAAGTAGTGCCGCGGATTGGTATCGTGCGGGTCTGGCTCTCTACGGCGCCTCTCCTCTGGCTGAATATCAGTCGCTTCTGCAGTCGGTGATGTGCTGGAAAACACGCGTGATTCTGGTCCGCGATTTTGAGTCTGGGAGCGGCGTTTCCTATGGGCGGACGTTTATCGCATCGAAGCGAATGAGGGTGGCCACTCTTGCTGTGGGTTACGCGGACGGGTACCGGCGGCACTTGTCGGGCCGCAATGCCTGGGTGTTGATCGGGGCACGACGCTGTGCGGTTTTAGGCCGTGTGACGATGGACCAGATTATGGTCGACGTATCTGACTGTGCCGATGTCGAGTTGGGCGCCGAAGTCGTGCTGCTTGGCTCGCAGGGCGGCGAGGAGATCACGGCCGCCGCGTTGGCTGACTTGGCCGACACTATTCCATGGGACATTTTCACAGGAATAGGTCGTCGAGTGGCGCGTCTTTCCTTAGACGTCGGGAATGCCTCCGCATTGTGCGAATAATTGGCAAGGTTAACCCAGAGCTTCGTGCCACCCTCCACACCACCTCCATCCAGACGTTCGCGGCTTTCTGAGCCGCCGCCACCACCGCGCCGTTGGCGTGCGCGATTGATGCGTCTAGCCCTGCTGCTGTGCATGGTTGGGACTTTCGTTGGGGCTGCAGTTGGTAGTGTTTATGCACTTTGGGCGGGCCAATTGGACATGGGAGATGTGCAGCAGATTCGTGAGCGCTCCACTGTATTCGACAGGGATGGAAAGCCTTACGGAAGGCTTCAGGGCGAAAATCGGCTGGTGGTTCCGATTAAACAGGTGTCGAATTTTTTCGTTAAGGCGTTGCTCGCACGGGAGGACACCCGCTTTTACAAACACGCAGGTGTTGACCCTATTGGAATTTTGCGGGCGGTAGCGCGTAATCTGGTTTCGCACTCCGCTGCGCAGGGCGCCAGTACATTGACCCAGCAGTTGGCGCGTAATTCTTACCCGCTTGGGGGGAAAAATTTGCATCGTAAGATCCTCGAGGCGTTCGTCGCTTTTCGAATCGAGAAGTATTACTCCAAGGATGAGATTCTAGAACATTACATGAACCGGATCTATCTCGGCGCCGGGGTGTACGGTATTGAAACTGCGAGCCTTGCCTACTTTAACAAGCACGCAGCTGATCTCAATCTTGGGGAGGCTGCGTTGCTTGCCGGGATTATTAGGGGACCATCCCGGTTTTCTCCGGCGAGTAATTTTCAAGGCGCCCTGCGGGAGCGCGACACCGTATTGGATCGGTTGGTGAAATTGGAAATCATTCCACAAAAACAGGCGGATGCTGCCAGAGACGTTCCCATCGTTCTCAATCCGCGCAGGAGGCTGACCGTGCAGGAGAATTATGCCATGGATTCCGTGGTGCGCGAGCTTGGTCGCGTTTTGAGCGAGGATCAGCTTAGTGAAAGTGGCCTGCGCATTTACACCACGCTGGATCCCGCGCTTCAAGATGTTGCCCAGACAGCACTCGATGTGCATCTCACTAAAATCGAGTCCCAGCCCAAGTACGCGCATCCTAGGAAGGCTGAGTTTACAAAGGAAGCGCGTGAAGCTGAGCTGGATCCCGCTTATTTACAAGGAGCTGTGGTAGTCCTCGATAACCGAACCGGTGGAATTCGAGCGCTTGTGGGCGGCCGGGATTATGCGGACAGCCGCTACAACAGGGCGTTGCTCTCGGAGCGTCCCATTGGGTCAACATTCAAGCCTTTTGTTTATCTCGCCGCGTTTGCCCAGGGCCTCTCACCTGAGTCGAGCATCAGCGACGGGCCTATTCAGCGAGGGGAAGTACGCAGTGCTCCCAACTGGTCCCCGGGGAATTCCGACGGTACTTTTAAAGGCGCCATGACTGCCGAGGAAGGACTGATTCAATCCCGCAATACGGTAACGGTGCGAGTTGGGGAACAGGTGGGATTAGCCCAAGTGGGGCGCATTGGCGCGGCTGTTGGATTGGATAAAATGCCGCAACGTCCCTCGGCGTACCTCGGCGCTTTCGAGGCGTCTTTAATGCGCGTAACCAATGCGTACACAGTGTTTCCAAACGGTGGTCGCCTGCGTCAACCGTTCCTGATTGAACGCGTGAATGACTCCGGCGGAACGACTTTATACCGAGCGAAGACGGACCAACGCAGCGTGTTGCAGGCTGGGCCTTGCGCTATGGTTACGGGAGTTCTCGCAAAGGTGCTTGACCGAGGAACCGCCTCCACAGCGCGTGCTGCTGGTTTCAAAAAAATTGCAGCCGGCAAGACCGGTACCACGGATGACTATAAAGACGCGTGGTTTGTCGGCTTCACTAGCAGCCTCACGGCGGGTGTGTGGGTCGGCTTCGATAGGCCCCAGCGAACGGTGTCCCAAGGTTACGGCGCGACGATGGCGTTGCCTGTTTGGGTGGAGGTGATGAATGCTGCGCCAGAGTCGCGCTATCCTGCGGGCGCCTTGCGGACTTCGGGCGAGGCGGGTTCCTCCCGTCCTCCCGCAGTGGTGCCCACGGCTCCGACTCCCCAGAACTCGTCCGCGCCCCCCAGAGTTGAACCGGTGCAAAGCCAAGGGAATCCGCCGCGTGTAGAGCCTGTTCTCAAGCCATTTAAGCTGTGAAGGTTAATGAAATTAAATGAGTGATATTCACACAACCCCTTCATCACCTGCTGTCACGGCAAGGCCCAGTCGCGAGCTCAACACGCGCGCCGCGGGGATTGTCGGGGTGGCAGTGATGTGCAGCCGGCTTCTGGGGCTGGCAAGGGAACAAATCCTCGCGGGGCTCTTCGGCGCGGGCTTGGCCATGGATGCCTTTAAGGTCGCCTTCCGCATTCCAAACCTGTTGCGGGATCTTTTCGCCGAGGGTGCCCTTTCTACTGCATTTGTGACGGTCTTTTCCAAAAAGACGACCACCGGTGACGACGCTTCCGCGTGGGCGCTTGCTAACAAAATTGCGACGCTGGCGACCGTGGTGTTGAGCCTCATCGTGGTCATAGGCGTGTTGCTCGCGCCTTCTTTGGTGGATGTTCTTGCCGGAGGTTTTGCGCAGGAGAAGGCGGCTCTAACCGTTCTGCTTACGCAGATCATGTTCCCATTTATTTTGTTAGTGTCTCTTTCAGCTTTGGTTATGGGACTGCTAAACTCTAAGGATGTATTTGGCCCTCCGGCGATGGCATCTAGTTTTTTTAATATCGGTTCCATTCTGGGCGGCGTGGGATTTGCGTGGTGGATTGACCCGCACTTTGGCCCGAGTTCGCTCGTCGGTCTTGCGATGGGTACGCTTGTTGGCGGCTTGGCTCAGCTCCTCGCCCAGTTCCCCGCGCTGCGCAAGGTGGGCTACCGTTACCGGCCGGATTTCCAGTGGCGGGACGAGGGGGTGAGAAATGTTTTAGCGTTGATGCTGCCGGCGGTCATCGCCGCTAGCGCCGTGCAGGTTAATGTGATGATCAACAGTAAGTTTGCCTCCATGATTCCCGGGGACGGTCCGGTGAGCTGGCTGGACAATGCCTTCCGCCTCATGCAATTGCCGCTCGGGGTTTTCGGTGTCGCCATTGGGACTGTGACGCTCCCTCTCATAGCCCGACACGCCGCGGCCGGGGACAGAGCAGCGTTGCGTAGTACGCTTGCTCGCGGCTTAAGGCTCGGTTTTTTACTTACGATTCCTTCCACACTCGGGCTGATGTTTCTCGCCGATCCAATCATTTCAGTAATCTTCGAGCACGGCCGCTTTGACGCAGAAGCCACGAGGCAGACGGCCTCAGCTCTGCGGTTTTACGCTGTCGGTTTGGCTGCTTATTCGGGGATCAAAGTGCTTGCTCCAGCGTTTTATACGATAGACCGACGGACTACGCCAATGCTCGTAAGTTTCGCGGCAATCGGGTTGAATCTTCTGCTCAACTGGATTTTTACATTTCAGCTTGGAATGGGTCACCGCGGTTTGGCTCTGTCCACAGGTTGCGTGGCGATAATCAATTTCACATTACTCTACGGACTGATGCACAACGCGGTGGGTTCTTTAGAGACGCGTAGGATGTTGTTGGGTTTCGCCAAGTTGACTCTGGCAGGAATAGCCCTCGCTACGGTCTGTTTCTGGGGCAGCCAATGGCTCGCGCTAGATTGGACGGCCCATGGCACTCTGTTTCATTTACTTGAATTGGGAGGCGTGATTACGACAGCTGCGGTTGCATTTTTCACAGTGGCGTGGGCGCTGGGTGTGGAGGAAATGGACGACTTGCTTGGAGTAGTCCGAAAGCGACTCGCTCGCCGTGGTGTTACGCCAAAATAGCGCGAACGACTTTGCCGTGTACGTCAGTAAGGCGGTAGCGGCGGCCTGCAAACTTGTAGGTAAGAGCCTCATGGTCAATGCCGAGTTGGTTGAGAATCGTCGCCTGCAAATCGTGCACGTGGACGCCATCTTGTATGACGTTATAGCCCAGCTCATCAGTCTCTCCATAGTTGATGCCGCCTTGAATCCCGCCACCGGCCATCCACATCGAATAACAGCGGGGGTGATGGTCGCGTCCGAAGCTCGCGCTCAACTTGCCCTGACAGTAGTTGGTCCGCCCAAACTCGCCACCCCATACCACCAAAGTGTCGTCCAACATTCCTCGTTGTTTGAGGTCGATTAGCAACGCCGCACAAGCCCTGTCTGTTTCCTTGCACAACTTCGGGAGCGCCCCTGGTAATCCTCCGTGGTGGTCCCAATCCTGATGGTATAGCTGGATGAATCGCACTCCTTTTTCTGCGAGACGACGAGCCTGCAGACAGTTCGCGGCAAATGTTCCAGGCTTGCGCGCATCCTCGCCGTATAACGCAAAGGTGGCGTCGCTCTCCGAGGTGAGATCTGTGACTTCAGGGATGCTGCTTTGCATGCGAAACGCCATTTCGTAATTAGAAATGCGCGCTTGGATACCAGGCTCAAGGCCAGCAGTTTCCTGCTCATGAATGTGCAGTTGCGCCAGACGGTCGAGCATCAGACGGCGGCTGTCGCTGGAGATGCCCGGGGGATTGTTTAAATAAAGTACAGGATCTTTGGCCGGCCGGAATTGCAGGCCCTGATATTCGGCGGGAAGAAAGCCGGTGCCCCACAAATGCGCGCCGAGCGGCTGGCCGCCTTTGTCCTTGGTGATGAGCACCACAAAATTAGGGAGATTGCTGTTCTCGCTGCCAAGTCCATAGCTGAGCCATGCGCCCATGCTCGGGCGTCCGGGAATCTGCGAGCCGGTTTGAATGAACGTCACGCCCGGCCCGTGGTTGATGGACTCGGTGAACATCGAGCGGATCACGCACAAATCGGAGGCCACCTCTGCGGTGTTTGGGAGCAGTTCACTGATCCAAGTTCCACTTGGGCCGTGCTGATTGAACTTGAAGGGCGACCCGACCATGGGGATGGAAGATTGGTTGCCCGACATGCCGGTGAGCCGCTGGCCGCCTCGCACCGAATCCGGCAATTGCTCACCGTGATGTTTGAGCAATTCAGGTTTGTAGTCGAACAAGTCCAGCTGCGAGGGGCCTCCCGACATGAAGAGGTAGATCACTCGCTTGGCTTTGGGCGCAAAGTGTGCCAAACGGGGCGCAGGGTCATCGGTGGCTTGCGCCGATGTGTTACCCAACAACTCTGCGAGGGCGACACCTCCCAACCCTATGCCGCATTGGTTAAGAAAGTGACGGCGAGGTAGCCGCGAATCGAGGGAGGAAAAAGTTTGGGATGGCATTACTACTGTTTCACAATGGAACCGTCGTGGTTGAAAAGTGCCTGCGCAAGCACCGTAGCGGCTGCGGCTTCTGGCGTGGGTAGAGATGCGTCCGCCGGGGTCTGACCAACTTTCAAAAGAGCGGCAGCTTCCTCTGGGTTTGTGCGGAAATGTGCGAGCTGTTCTCGGTAAAGATCGGACACGATTTCAACTTCCTTAGCGTCTGGCAAACGGCTGAGGCAGGAGAGGAAAGCATCTTGAATCATGGCGTCGAGCTGGCCGCCGTGCGCTTTATGGAGGCGTTCTCCAAGTACTCGAGCAGCCTCCACATACTGCGGTCCGTTGAGGAGCACTAGCGCCTGGAGCGGCGTGTTTGTGCGTTCGCGCCGTGCAGAACACACGGCCCGGCGTGCCGCATCAAATGCCATCATCGCGGGAGGAGGGGAGGTGCGGCGCCACTGCGTGTAGAGGCTTCGGCGGTGGCTTCCTTCGCCTTGATCTGGCGGCTTGGGGCGAAAGGCTTCAGCCGTTTCATAAGGGTTTACCGGCGCCCCACCCATTCTTGAACTGAGTAGTCCGCTGGCGCTCAGAAATGTATCGCGAACAGCCTCGGCAGATAGCCTGAAGCGCGGGCCGCGTGCGATCTGAACATTGTCGGGGTCGTCGGCGAGGAGGCTTGGTGCGGCAGTGGACGTCTGACGGTAAGTGGCTGAAAGAAGGATGGTTTTAATCAGCGATTTGGTGTCCCAGCCGTTGCTAATAAACTCGTTCGCCAGCCAGTCGAGCACCTCTTGGTATTCTGGCTGTGCGCCTTGGCTACCGAAGTCCTCGGCGGTCCGCACCAACCCCCGGCCAAAAAAGCCCTGCCAGAAACGGTTCACGGTCACGCGCGCCAGCAGGGGATGGTTTGGTGCCGTGAGCCATTGTGCGAGCCCGAGGCGGTTAAGGGGCGCCCCGGCGGGGAAGCGCGGCAGCGAGGCGGGTGTTCCTGCGATTACTTCCTCCTTGCGTTGGTCGTATTGGCCGCGGGTTAGGATGAACGCCTTTTTGGGCTTAGGCATCTCTTTCATGACCATGATCTCCGGCTGACTTTCGAGAAGTTTGTAGAGTTCAGTGCGTACCTTCCTGATAGATTCTTGCGCAGCAAGCCACTCGGGATGGTTTGCTTGATAGGTTTCCGCGAGGCGCTTTTTTTCCTCAGCGGCAAGTTCTTCCACGGGCTTATTCCAAAGCGCTTGCGCGTCATTGAGCCCACTAAGCGCCGAGATCTCTAAAGGAGCGAGCTTACGGTCGAATACTCGGATGTCCTCCACAAGTCCGTCCTTGAACCCGCGGTCCCGCATGCGCTCCCCGAGCGTGATGTTGTCCCGACCGGGGGTGATTTCGCGAGAGAGGTTGTCCTTGATGACCTCCGTTTTGGCGCGTTGACCATTGACGTAAATAGCCAGCCCGCTTGCCGCGCCTGATCCATCGGAAGTCACGCTCAGGTGTGTCCATTCGCCAGGCTGGATTGCCGTTGTGCAGCGGATGGAAGCTGCGTCCCCTGGCCAGAAACGGATGAGCGACCATTTTAATTTACCATCTTCTAAGAGCAACTCGAGGCCGCGACTGGCCGCGTCAGTCCACGCTTTGGAGCGATGTAGAATGACTGCTCGGTCTTTGAGATCCGGCGTTTGAATCCAAAGTGAAATGGTGAAAGCGTCTACTCGATTGAAGTTTCCAACGGGGAGATTAAGCGGCTCGTCACCAGAAAGGTGGATGGCCATTCCTGTTCGACCAGACTGGAGCCTATTGGCTCCCGTGATAGTCAGGGGCTTTGTTGGGTCTATCAGATTCGGGATTTTGTTTGCGGCAGCGGCCTTGAAGTCGAAGCGGGCTAATTCACCCGGGATGAGGCATTCGCCAGTGCGTTGTGCCAGCCAAGCGTCAAAGCCATAGGTCAGAGCTTTATGGACGCTAGGTAATTCCGACTCAAGCGAGGAAATGTGAGACTCCAACTCCTTGATTTTAGTTTGTGCTGTACCGCTCACCAGACGGATCGCTGGCGTCGGAGCATCGTTCGTAAAAAAGGAGTAGAGCCCCGCCTCGTCGATGTCATCGAAGAAGGCGAACATCTGGTAGAACTCCTTCTGCGCGATCGGATCGAATTTGTGATCATGGCATTTGGCGCACTCAAAGGTGAGTCCCAGAAATGTGGTCGCGAAGGTTTGCACGCGGTCTGCCACATATTCCACGCGATACTCTTCTTCCACCGAACCTCCCTCGGATTCTTGCTGGTGCAAACGGTTGAACGCAGTCGCCAGAACCTGCTCTTCGGTGGGGTTCGGAAGCAGGTCACCCGCCAATTGCCACGTGACAAATTGATTGAAGGGGAGGTTGCGGTTGAAAGCGTTTACCACCCAATCGCGCCAGGGCCACACCGCACGATCTCTGTCGACTTGGAAGCCGTAGCTATCGGCGTAACGCGCGACGTCGAGCCAGTCTGTGGCCATGCGCTCGCCAAAAGCTGGAGAGGCCAGAAGGCGATCCACTGCGCGTTCGTAAGAATCCGGGGCGGAGTCTTTGAGGAAGGCACGCACTTCGTTGGCTGTTGGAGGTAATCCGGTCAAATCCAAACTGGCCCTGCGAAGCAACGTCTCGGGCCGTGCTTCGGGCATTGGGCTGAGGCCGCGAGTGGCAAGGTTTGAGAACAGCAGATGGTCGATCCCGTTGCGGATTTTGATCTCAGCAGCAAGCTTCGGTGCCGGCGGCAGTGCGACGGGTTGCAGTGGGATAAATGACCATAATGATTGGTAGTCAGCGCCTTCGGTAACCCACCGCTTGAGGGTTGCGATTTCTTTTGGTGTAAGCTTGGTCATCTTCGCTTCAGGGGGCGGCATGACTTCGTCCGGGTCGTGGCTTTCAATGCGGGTCACCAAATGACTGGCGGAGGGATCCCCGGGCTTGATGGGTATTTCGCCACTTTTGGCCGGCTTCAGCGCCGAGTCGCGCAGATCCAAGCGCATCCCTGCTTTGCGATGGCCGCTGTCGGGGCCGTGGCAGCCGAAGCATTTGTCCGAAAGAATCGGGCGCACATCGCGGTTAAATTCCAACGGAGAGGCTTCTTTCGCGACAAGTGTGCCGCCTAAAAGCAAGAGCAGTACGAGGGGAATAGAAACGGGGCGCATGGTCGTTGTAGTTTACCAAATTGGAGAAGGTTTGTTAGGCTGCGCGTCAGTTCGTTCGCCCAGATTGTGGGCGGATTTCCATGTCAGATTTTGGGGCAAGGACGGCAGGCTTTTACTCTAGAATGCTTTTTGTAGACCTCGAGCCGCTGCTCCGCAAGATTCGGTGCGGGGTAGGACTGTGTTGTGTTTTGATGCTGATGGCTTATCCGTTGTGAGGAAACTGTTTCTAAAATTCCCTCCTGCTTGGGTTCCCAATGATAAACCTTACAAAGAAGATGTACCTCAGATATTTACTCCTGACCGTGCTTGCGGCGTTAATGCCGCTGGATGCCGCCTTGGGTTGGAGTCAGCCGCATCTGGCTATCACCAAGGCGGCGCTGGAGGTGCTCCCTGCTTGGCAGCAGAAGGTTTTGGGCGAGGAAATGGCGAGGCTCGCCGATGACTACTGTCTAATCCCCGACCACGTTTTTACTGACAGAGAAAATGCGAAGTTCGCCATGGTGGAGGGAAAGCCGAAAGAGGTGTATCTCCTCAACCTTCATCTTCCTGCGCAACAGGCTGAGAATCTGGAAACCATCCGCTACTTCATGGGAAAGGCAGTGGGTTCGTTGCAGGCGCAAAACGTGAAGGATGCGGCGCGGTATATGGGCACGATATGCCACCAGATTGAAGACTACGGCAGCCCATCCCACACGATGCCGGGAGACAATATGTTTACACTCTTGGAGCAATTCCTTCCTCCGACTGAGGTTATGCGAGACAAGTTGCTGCACGGTCCTGTGGAAAGCGGCGAACTGACCGTGACGATCCGTGATTACATACCCGCGCTGCTGGGCACCACGGTGGAAGAGGCGGCCTGGCGGTTGATGCACCGCATCCACGAGGGAATAATCAACGCGCGCAGTACCACCATCCCGATCATTCAGGCACTTTACGCGGAGGATTCCAAAACGGTTGAAGTCCAACAAATGTAGGCCGCCACATTCGACGCCAGAGTGGTCGCTGATGCACTTTATACCGTCCTGTATCTCGGGACGCGTTCCACTCGGGAGTTGGAGGAATTGCCCGATGGAGTCGCACTCAAGCGTAGGCCCATAGGTGGTTTTTTTCCCTTGGAGGCAGCGAGCCTTTATTTTCCGCAAACGCAGTTTTTCAGCTCTCCGCATTGGGGTCATGCTCGGAGTGGAGTTGTTCTGGCAGAGGGCAAGCGGGCACTGCCCCTCAAGCTGCAAGTCGAGGAGGGAGGCGATCATACGGAGAAGGTGTTTTCCAACGGGATTAGCGCTGGAATGGGGCGTACGCTCACTTTTTTACTGCCGACCGGAGTGTATACTCGGTTCAGGGTGCTGGCGGGACTGCACCCTGAACTTGGGGCGCTGGGCAAGGTGGAGTTTACCGTCAGCGGCGATGGGAAGGTCTTAGGTTCGGCCGTTGTTGGCGGCTCAGAGCCGGCCCATATTTTTGAGTGTGAACTGAGCGGCATTTCGCAGTTGCAGCTCACGCTTAGTCCCAAGGGAGGAGAGGCCAAAAGTAACTACGCGATTTGGGCGGACCCTGTTCTTCTAAAGCAGTAATGTTTCAACTCCAGAAAAGCGTGTGTGTTACGGATGTCTCTCAAGCCCGCATGTTCTTTTTTAGAAAACACTGAAGTCATTCGACGCAAAGCTTGACGGCTTGGTGGGATTAAATGCCTCATGCCGCAATGACTCTCTCCCAAGTAATAACCGCGCTGACGCTTTGCGCGTTGTCATTTTCCGCCTCCCTTAATGCGGCGGAGGTTGCGCCTTTGGCTCGCCGATTTGCATACACTTATCCCTCGCTTACGGGTCCTGTGGGCGAGATCGAACTCGAAAACTGGGCCACATGGAAATCGCGTCCCGGTTCTCTGCGCACTTTTGAATTTCGCCATGAAATCGAATACGGTCTCACCGCGCACACGCAGGTGGGACTCAACCCTGCTAATTGGACTTACGACGCGCGCGCCCGAGGCTCCACCTATAACGACACTTCGATCGAAGTGATACATAACCTTACCAATCCCGTCACCGACCTTTTTGGCTCCGCACTTTACGGAGAGGTCGCGATGGGGGATCGGCACGCCGGGATCGAAGGTAAACTCATTTTAGAAAAACGATTTGGCAAATGGGTTGCCGGGTGGAATGGAGCGCTTGAAGCGGAGACGGAAGGAACGCGGTTTGGCGACTTTCAAGAGTCCAATGGTGAGCTCAACCAGAGCGCTGGAATATCCTGCGACCTGACTCAAAGTCTATCTCTGGGTGCAGAGCTTGTGCACAAAATGCCCCTTGTTAAATGGCATGGCCCAGAAAACTCTGAGGTCTATGCGGGGCCGAACATTGCCTTCCACAAAAGTCACTTCAAAGTTATTGTCGCCACGCTTTTTCAAACCACCAACCGGAGCGAGCAACCTGCGTTTCAATTGCGCACCATCATTGGGATAGAGTTTTAAGCGGTAGCATCAGCGGGTCTTTTTCTCAGCAGAAAAAACGGCAGCTGGATCAGTCATCATCGCGGCCGACTGGAGCTGTGAATACAAACGCGGCGCGGATGGGCGCGGGCACCTTGCTGTGCGCTCCGCGGACGCTGTGCCAGATTAGTTCATTCAGCGCCAAATCATCCACGGCGTCCTCTTTTGAAAAGTTGAGTTTTTTGGATTTGGAGGCGCCCCACGCCAGCTTCGTGTTGAGCTCGTTAACGTCCACTTGAGGGGGGAGTGCATGGTAAGGCCGCAGATCGGGAGTGGACTGGAACGAGGCGTACATCGGCGTGGCGGCGGCGTCGAATTGTGACATGGGACGCATTCCTAGAATGAGCTCCATGGAGCGGAGCATCGAGCTGGTTGAATACATCGTTGAATCGACGCTGCGTCGTTTTGTATAAGGGCTAATAACGAGCGCCACCGTGCGATGGGCATCGACGTGATCCGGGCCGTTTTGGGCGTCGTCTTCGACTACAAAAATGGCGGTGGAGGACCAGAACTTCGAGTTGGAAACGGCATCCACTACCATTCCTAGCGCGAGATCGTTTTCTGCGACGCAGGCGGTTGGGGTGGGTTTGCCAGGCGTGGTGCCGGCGGTGTGATCCTGTCCAAGGCGAACGACTTGCAGCTGGGGCATGGCTCCCTCTGTTTCAAAGCGTCGCAGTTCGCTGATGAAACGTTCCGCGCGTTTGGCGTCGGGATAATCTAGGTCGAAGCTGCGGAAGAGCGGGTCGAAGCGGCCTTCTAGGGATTTGAGGCGCGTTTTGCAGGGCTCGGATGGAGTCTTGCCGTTGTTCACAAACTCGCCATAGGTGCGGAAGCTGACGTTTGCCTCTGCCGCCCTGTCCCAGAGGTACCCGCCGGCGGGTGTTGCGATGGGGAAATTACCTTCGCTAGGGTAGGCGTACTTACGTGATTTGTTGTGGCCGTAACTCAGCGGCCAAAACTTCTCGACGTAGTCGCTCGCATAAGCCGCCATGCTCCATTCGTGGCCGTCAGCGCTGACTTCGCTTTCGACGTAAAAGTTGTCCAACAGCACAAACTCGCGGGCAAGTTTGTGATGGTTGGGCGTGACATTTTCGGGGAAGAGGCAAAGAGAGGTGTCGCCGTTGCCCTCTTTCATGTCGCCGAAAATCTGGTCGTAGGTCCGATTTTCTTTGACGATGTAGATGCAGTGCTTGATCGGGCTCGAATCGCCGAGACGGCCTGGGATCGGGTTTTTCGGAGGCCGCTTGCCTGTTGGCGCGTTGTCTTTGAGCAAAGGTGAGCAGCGGTAAGCCTGTGCCGTGTAGGCTTCCAGTTGGGTTTCAAATTCGGCGCGGCCCGGCAGGTTGATGATGCTCAGTGTCCCCTTGAACAGTCCGCCGATGTACTCGACGGTCGTCTTCGGCGGAACCTTTTTTCCCGGCTGCGGTCCGTTGGGGTTGGCTTTGGAAATGATGCCTTTTCCGTTTGCGATAAGAAGTTTTTTGCCGTCTGGCGTGACTCGGACCGAGGTGGGATACCAGCCGGTTGGGATGAATCCGAGGGAACGGCATTTCCCCCGCACGCTCACATCGCACACCGCAAGGGTGTTGATATTGGCGTTTGCGATGAAGAGGATTTTCTCATCAGGGGTGAGCGCGAGACTGTTGGGTGTGGCCCCGGGAGGCGACTGGGGGTAAAGCGCCGCCCAGATGGTTTCTACCGTGACGCCCTTTTCCGTGTCGATGACCGTCACCGTATTGCGATGAGCGTTGGCGACGTAGAGCAGCTTTCCGTTTTTGGTAAGCAGCATCTCGTTGGGGTGTTCCTCGGTTTTCCAACGAGCTGTGACCTGGTTGGATTTGAGGTCGATGACGGCGACTTCGGACTGCGCCCAAAGACTCACATAAAGACGCTGGTTGCGTTCGTCCAAGCGACAGGCGTAGGGGTAGGGCGCGGAGGGATCGGCCGGGTCGAGGGCGGCTTCGGCGCGCTTGGTGATGGCGGCTTCATCTGCAGTTTGGACAGGCGCTGGGGTGGGTTTTGCGGTTGGCTCTGTTGCGGGGAGCGAAGGGGTAGCGGCGTCGAGGGCGATGTGGACGACCGGAGCGGCTCCGGGGGAAAGGTCGAGCTTGGCGATTTTCTGCCCGAGAACATTGGCGACGTAAAGCGATTGGGCGTCAGAGGATAGGGCGAGTCCGGCTGGGATGCCGCGCTCCTTGGCGTCACGGACCGCGATTTGCCGCTCGGTGCCAAGCTGGCCGGTGCCCCGATCAAAATCAAAACACCGGATCACTTCGCTCCCAGCTCCGCTGGCGTAGATTTGCTTTCCAGACTGCGCGAACTCAAGGCCGTAAAAGGATTCCTCGACTTTGAGCCTCTGGATAATTTCTTTTTTGGCGATGTCTAGGACGTGGATTTCGTGGGCGGAATAGCCGGCGTGGAGGATGACGGCGAATTTGCCATCGGGATGGATGGCGATATTGACTGGGAAATCAGCGAGGTCGACTTGTGCTCCTGCAGGTTGAATCGACCACATGTTGGGGAGCAGGACGGAGCCGTCGGGCTGGCGGCCCGGCCAGCGCACCTGAGTCTGCGTGGGCTTGTTTTGAGGCGGCGCTTCCGAGGTATTTTGAGCGGGAGCGTTAAGCGAGAGGATTCCAAATATTGCCAGAGAGCCGAAGGATAGGAGGCGGGGGGGGATCATAAAACGAGGGGGTATATTTGAGAACAGGTTGGAGAGAGCGTAATAGCACGCATAAAATCTAAGGCTTTAGCGTGAGGCTAACTCGTTAAGGGCAAGATCAACCGCTGCAGTAATGGAGAGGCTTCATGGAAACGCGCTAAAAAATACGGTCTGGGAAAAATGGGAGCCCTTGCTACTGGCACTTGCCTAGCGGATGGTGCGGGCTTTTCTATGTCGCGCTCACAGCACGGAGGAGCCGTTCCAGGTCATCAAAACAGATTTGCGACCAGGCCTCCATTTCGTCGCGCAAAGTGGCGAGTCTGACTTGGTCTACAAACTCCAGTTCGGTTATCACAGCTTCTCCACACTCAACGGCATCCGTGTCGCATTCAAAGACATGGACAACTCCTATGTGGACGCGGCCCACCTCGCTGGAGTCGTCGTTTAAAAGCGCCACCGCCCGCTGCTTGTAAGCGGTGCCGAGCCGCAACTCCTCGCCGATTTCCCGCTGTAAGGCGCGATTGTAGGCGCTAATATCGAAGACCGATCCCGCGGAATCCGTGTCGTTCATGTGGCCGCCTATGCCGATGGAGCGTTTGGTGGCGAGACGTTTTTCCCCGCCCTTCCCACAGCGGACGTAGGAGAGGATGCGACCCTGATGAGTGAAGATGGCGTACGGAATGATCTGTTTGAAATTGGGGTCCAACTCGGCTGCGGAGCGCGCCATGAAGCGTGGCGTGGGCGGGGTGAGAAAGGCGTGCAGGTAGTGCTCCACGTCAAAGTGGAGACCGGAAAAAGCGCCGAGACGGTCGAATTCAGAGCGCGGCACGACCAAGATCATTTCATCAGACATGGTTTGAAATTTCTCCGGTGCGGGTGCGTGTGTCGAGTCCGTCCAGCGGGAGAGTTTTTGGCATGGAATGAGATCGTGATGTGGGGCGCCATGAGACTGGCGGCATTGGCGCATTTATCCCTATGGTCGGAGAGATGGAACTTTTTCCCGAACACAAGCTGGCCGGAATCCTCACCCCGCTTTTTGCATTGAGGGGTGCCAACGATTTGGGAGTGGGTGACGTAGCGGCTTTGCGAGAACTGGTGGATTGGGCGGCTGAGGCTGGGTTGGGGGTGGTGCAGCTTCTGCCGGTGAACGAAACGGGCAACGACCACTCGCCTTACAACGCGATTTCTTCAGTAGCGCTGGATCCGTTGACCATCGAGCTTACTCCAGAGGCGGTGCCGGAGTTGGCGCAGGAATGGATCGGGGAGGAGGTTGCGCGCCATTTTCCAAATGGAATCAATTCCGGCCCAGTGGAATATGCAAAGGTAAAGCCGCTCAAGCGGGCGCTCTTGAGGCGGGCTTTTGAAGTGTTTCGCTCAAAGACCGGCATGGCGCGGAGCGCAAGGGGCAAGGCTTTTCGGCAATGGGTGGCCATGCAAGAAGATTGGCTGCATGGATTTGCGCTGTTCCGGGTTTTGATGGAGGAGCACGGGACTGAGCGCTGGGATCAGTGGCCGCTGGAGCATCGCACCCTGGCGAGTGCCCGTCATTGGCTGCACAAGGTTTCTGCCAAGGTACAGAAGTCGTTTGAAGTACGCGAGATGGAGGTGATGTACATTCAGTGGCTGGCGTGGACTCAATGGGCTCAGCTGCGTGAACACGCCCGGGAAAAAAAGGTGGCCCTAATGGGGGATATTCCTTTCGGTGTAAGTCTTTACAGTGCTGACTTTTTCGGAAGGCCTGAGATTTTTGATGCTCACTGGAGCGGAGGCGCGCCTCCGGAGCCCGCATTCCAAAGCGATCCTTTCACCGCGCGTTGGGGACAGAACTGGGGGGTGCCGCTTTACCGCTGGGATGTGTTGAAAGCAAACCACTTGGACTGGTGGCGTCAGCGCGTACGCAAGATTCGCGAGGTCTTTCACCTTTTTCGTATCGATCACGTGCTTGGGTTTTACCGCATCTTCGGTTTTCCGTGGCGGCCCTCTCGCAACGAGGAGTTTGCCCCGCTCTCCGATGAGGACTCCAAGGTTCTAACCGGTGGTGACTTGCCACGGTTTCACGAGTATCCCGACGACACGGACGAGCATAAGCTTGCCAACCGGCTGCATGGAGAGGAATTGTTGAGCATCCTGCTTCAGGAGACGGGATGTTACCGTCTTATTGGAGAGGACTTGGGGACGGTACCTGATTATGTGCGTCCGAGTTTGGAGTCGTTGCAAATCGCGGGGTTCAAGGTGCCGATGTGGGAAAAGGAATGGGACACTCGGCTGATTTCGGGACAACAGTATGTACGGCTATCGGTTGCGACGTACGCGACCCATGATCATGAACCGCTCCGCACCATGTGGGAACGGTGGATGCGGCTCATTGCGGCTGGCGAATCGGGGCTTAGGGAGGACGCTGACCGCCGCGATGGAGCATGGTGGGAAGTGCGGCGTTTGGCGGCATGGGCCGGTTTTGAAGTTCCTTGTATTACGCCATTTGAGGACGTCCACGAGGCGTTGCTTAGGGGGCTGCTAGCCTGCGAATCCTGGATTGCTATTTTCATGGTGACGGATCTCTTTGGCACCACGCAGCGCTTCAATGTGCCTGGTGCCGTGGCGGATTCTAATTGGAGCGAACGCATTAGCCTTCCCGTGCGTGAGTGGTCCAAGGATGCGTCTCTGGCTGGCTTGGTGGAGCGGTTGCGCCCAGTTTTCAGGCAGCGGTAGCTCCGTTCCTATGCTAACGTCTTGTTATTGGTTACCCGGCAAGGATTCGAACCTTGGCTAAGGGCGTCAAAGGCCCCTGTGCTACCGTTACACCACCGAGTAATTCCCGCCAAAAGCAGGGTGGGAATCCAAACACTTTATCTCTTTGCTGCAAACGGAAATCTTCGCCACATCCAGAAAGTTTCGTATGAATCCGACTCTTAACTCTGAAGTCCCCAGTGGGGATGGTGCTGTTTTAGGCGCTGGGCTGGAGGCGGTGCTCCGCGAGTTTGAGGCGCTTAGGGGCACGGTGTTGTCTGCGCCTGAATTTGCGAAAGAGGCGCTTGCTGCCGCTTTGCCGGAACATCTTGCGAGTGGCCGGAACCTATTGCAATACATGGCGCTGCGTCGAAGTGATCTGCGCTCGTTACAGGAGAGGCTTACCGCCCTTGGCCTTTCTTCGCTTGGAGGCGCCGAGGCCCATGTCGCGGCCACTTTGGGTGCGGTTCACTCGGTGCTGCTGCGACTCACACACCAAGCGAGCGAAGTGCCTGCGAGCGATCCCTTGGACGTGGATTTTGTGTCTGGTCACAAACGATTGGAAGACAACGCACTTAAGCTCTTGGGGCGCCCCCCGCATCCGCGTGAAGTGGGGATAATGGTGACAATGTCTACGGAGGAGGCCGCTGATGCCTGTCGTGTCCAAGCCTTGCTCGCTCAGGGTATGGATTGTATGCGGATAAATTGCGCCCACGATGAGCCTGCGATTTGGCTGCAAATAATTCAAAATCTGCGTGTTGCAGAGGCCGCTTTAGGGAAGAAATGTCGCATCCTGATGGATCTTCCGGGACCCAAACTTCGCACAGGACCGCTAACGCTCTCGCCTGCGGTGTTACGCATTCGGCCTGTAAGGAACGCATTGGGACGAGTGGTTGTCCCTGCGCACGTTTGGCTTGCAGCTGATTTACACAAGTGCCCGCCGCCCAGTCTGACTCAATACGCCCTTCCCGTGCCTGAGGCGTGGCTGGGGCAACTGCGAAGAGGGGATCGGATACGTTTCCGGGATACACGGGGGGCGTGGCGCATTCTGCGTGTGGTGGAGGTTCGCTCGGGAGGCTGCTGGGCGAGGCTGCGTAAGACGGCCTATGTGCAGTCGGGGACAAAGCTGCGGCTCTGCAAGGGGAGGGGAAGCGCCAGGGTGGGTGAGTTGGCGCAAAGGGAATGTGCCATTTTGCTGCACCGCGGTGATTTGTTGGCATTGAGGCGGGATTGCCAGCCGGGGCGACCCGCGCAGAAGGGAGTGAGTGAGAAGCGGAGTCGCCCGGCGTGCATCGGTTGCACGCGGCCGGAGGCGCTTAGCGAGGTAAGGGTTGGGGAGGCGGTGTGGTTCGACGACGGCAAGGTCGGGGCGGTGGTTGAGCGGGTTGGGGTTGAGGAGGTTGTTTTACGAGTGGAACATGTGCGGGTCCAGGGCTGGAAGTTGCGATCAGACAGAGGGATAAATTTGCCGCAAAGCATCTTGAATTTAAGTGCGGTGGATCAGCGGGACCATGAGACACTGCGTTTCATAGCGGCCCATGCGGACATTGTGGCGTTGTCGTTTTGCAATACGGTCCAGGATCTGCAGGCGCTGGAGGAGCAGTTGAATTGCATCGGCGGACAACAACCGGCGGTGGTGTTGAAAATTGAGACACGGCGCGGATTCGAGAATTTACCGGAGCTTTTGCTGTATGCTCTGCGGTTTGAAAGCTGCGGGGTGATGATTGCTCGCGGGGATCTGGCGGTGGAATGCGGGTTTGAGCGTTTGGCGGAGGTTCAGGAGGAGATTTTGTGGGTGTGCGAGGCCGCTCATGTGCCTGTGATATGGGCGACACAGGTTCTTGAAACGCTTGCCAAGGAAGGATTTGTGTCAAGGGCTGAGGTGACTGACGCGGCGATGAGCCAGCGCGCTGAGTGCGTCATGCTCAACAAAGGGCCCCTAGTGCTGGAGGCTGTTCGGGTCTTGGATGACATTCTCCAGCGCATGCAGGGGCATCAGGACAAAAAGCGTCCGATGTTGAGGAAGCTACAACTGGCGCAGTGTTTTTCGACGGGAGAAACGCCTTGAAACTGGCCTCATACGGCTGCAATTCACTGGATCTCTGGACAACTTCGCTTCCCTGTCCGAGAATGGTCCTTAGAAACGTAGATTGAGTATGCAACTAACTGAAGAGCAGAAAACCAAAGTGGCTGAGTGGATCGCAAACGGCATGCGGCTCTCAGAAATTCAAGAGCGTCTGGGCACCGAATGGGACGTGAGGATGACCTATATGGAGGCTCGTATGTTGGTGGACGACCTTAAGTTGCTCCCGCAGGACCCCATCGAACCGGAAGTCGTCAAGCCCGCTGAAGATATCGCTGAAGATATCGCTGCGGATGTTGCCGGGGAGCCCGCCCTAGAAGAGCAAGCTCCGGGAACTCCCGGACAGGTATCTGTCACCTCCGATACTCTCGCCCGCCCCGGCTCGGTAGCCAGCGGCAAAGTAAACTTTTCCGACGGACAGCAGGTGGCGTGGTTTTTAGATCAAATGGGACAAATGCGCATGGTGCCCCCGACCCCGGGCTACAAGCCGCCCCAGGAAGACATGGAGCAGGTTAACCAACTCATGGAACGCGAATTCCAGCGTCTGGGGTTCTAGGCTACCTAATTTACAAAGGTG
>CALQFT020000037.1 GCA_943329925.2 Opitutus sp. GAS368 | reverse complement strand
ACTGGAACTGAGGGAAGCGGGGCCCGCTATAAAGCAACGACGCGCCCCTCCTTCTCCGAAAGCAGCGCCGCGGCAAAAATCTCATGCGACGCAACAGCCTCCTGCGGGGTGGCGCAACCGAAACGCCCGTCGAGGAGGCCCTCGCGTTCAAGGAGGTAGGCCGCCCACATTTGCTGAATGATATCAGGAAAACCCGGCTCAAAAATTCCGCCAGTAACCGTCTTGAACGCGGTGCCAAAGCCTAACTCCGTGCGCTTCCACCACTGTTCTTCCCCTCGTTCAAACTGCCAAAGCGTCTTGGGTTCCGCCGTGCTGAAGCGAACACCGCCATCCGTCCCACGCAGCTCTAAAAACCACGTATTGGTGGCCCCCGGCGCAAGCCGTTTCATCTCCAATCGCATAGGAACATCCTGTCCTTGGATCTTCGCCCAAGTGTGCAGTTGCGCGTTGTCCCATGTGTCGCAGGCGACGACGCCCCCCTTGCCATCGGGACGGGTGGGGTAGCCTTTTTGCAATTGGGCAAAGAGACGATGCGGCTTCCAGCCGAGGCGTAACGGAATGTGACACGCATGCATTCCCAGGTCGTTCAGCGCGCCACCCTCTCCGCATTGGGCGCTCCAGCGCTTCCAGTTGGCGGGCTTGTTGGGATCCAGATCGCTGCTGTGATGGAAGCCACTGACCACCTCCAACACCCGCCCCAACGCTCCACTTGTTGCATAGCGAAAAGCTCGCTGCGCCCCTGGGAAAAAAGGCATCTCAGAACTGCACCGCACGAACCTGCCACTTTTGTCCACCGCCGCAGCGATGCGCCTAGCGGAATCCAAATCAATCCCAAACGGCTTCTCCGCAAGGAGATCTTTGCCCGCTAGAAGAACATCCTTGTAGAGGGTTTCGTGTTGGTCGTGCGGGACTGCGACATACACCACATCGATGGCTGGATTCGCAAGAAGCTCGCGATAATCCGCCGTACGCTGCGTGCAGGAGGGGATATGTTTGAACCATTCCAAAGCGGCTGGATTCAAATCAGCCACCGCGACAAGCTTTGGCACGACGTTGATTTCCGTCAGGGCGCACCACCGCGCAAAGGCGCTCGCAATTTCGCGCCCCATTAAGCCGCCACCAATAATTCCAATCGAAACAGATTTCATAAAAATGAGGTTTGGAATGACTCAATGAAGTTATTGAAGCCCCATAATATGTTTAAGCATATAAAGCTCCAACGCTTCATAATCACGCGCTCCGCGACATTGCTCCACTATGTTTTGGTCGAGGGAACGCACCTTCTCCACCAACATTAAAAACAAAGCCCTGCTGTTGCGAAGATGATCCGTCACGGGGCATCCGCGCTGCGTGCGAAACGCCTTGACGTCCAGACCGATAAACTCGCCCTTCTTCCCGTACCCAGCCTCCTCCAACACACGAACCTGATTAAACGCCGCGCGCAAGTTCACGCCGCCGAAGTTTTTGTCTTGGTCGTATTTGAGTCCATTTTGGTCATTCAAATGCACGCTCGCAAGTTTGTCATGAGCCAGCGCGAAGGCCATTTCGTCGCTGGGATCAAGTCCGGTAAGCAGTGCGTGAGCGCTCTCGATGAGGCCTTTAACTCGGCTCGGCGCATTGGATGCGTAAGCCAGCGCGATGGCGTGACCTATGGTCGGCACATAGGCCTGGTCGGTGGGCTCGTTGGGCTTAGGCTCAATCCAGACTTCCACGGTTTTGTCGTAATCCAGAATGGAGTTGATCGTTTCCAACAACCGCTGATAGGCCAACCGCGCGTCCTTGGCCTCGCGAATGTAGGTGCCCTCCCTCGCCAACCAAAGCACAATCCCCTTACAATCAAGGGCTCGCGCGATATCGATGCACTTTTTGGTGCGCTCCAAAGCGTAGGTTCTGTCAGCGGCGCAGTTGGACGTGTAAGCACCGTCGGTTGTCTGCTCGGCGAACCACAGGCGCGGCGCCACAAACTCGGGAGTCAACCCCTGATTGTGAAGCATCTTCCGAACCTCCAACGCCTTGCTCTCAATCTGAGCGGCCGTCAAAGCGTCCATTCCAGGCACCACATCGTCGTCGTGAAACTGCACCCCCTCAAACCCCAACGGGCGATAAAGCGCAAATTTTTCTTCGTGAGGGAACACCGGGCGGACCTCGCCCCCGAAGGGATCCGCACCTTCACTAATATTCCATGGACCAAAGGAGAAGCGATATTGGGTGAGCTGATTCATGACTAAGTCAAAGTGAGCCAATCTAGGCGGCGCGATCTACGTCTGAACGCATCTCGGCTCCGTGAATTGTCTCATGAGAGCTTCCACATCTAAGCGCCCAGAGCTATAAAAGTGCGCATGGAGGCCGCCAGAGAACAGATCGTTTTGCCCGAGGGAGAGTCCTTCCGTGTCCTGCGATGGAGCCGCTCTTTGAGCGAAGTCGAATGCGTCACCGCTTCGGGCACTTCCCAACCAGTACTCGGGGAGGGCACGCACTGGCACTTTCACACAGAAATGGAGCTCACTCTATTCACCTCGGGCCAGGGAACCCGTTTTGTAGGGGATCACATCGCAGCGTTCGGGATCGGCGACCTCGTATTATTGGGGGAAAAGCTACCGCATTACTGGCACACGGCAGGGCGCTCCAGCGGCATTTCTCTGCAGTGGCACTTTCCCCTGAGCCATCCCTTTTGGGCATTTCCAGAGAGTTCGCGAGTCAGCCGGCTTTTTCAGCGGGCGAGCCGCGGGTTGCATCTTTCAGGAAAACTCGCGCTGGCTGCGAAGGATTCGCTGGATCGACTCGCCCGCGTCGGACTGGGCCAAGCCCCATTGACCCGCCTCGCGCTACTGTTGGATTTGCTGGGCCGTCTGGCGGGGGGCAGTGAGGAGGAAAGCGTGCAGTTGTCGCAACGCTCGTTTGCAGAACCTGCGGAGTTGCGACATCAGCAGGCGATTTCGGAAGCGGTGCGCCACTTGGTTTCACACTTTCGGGAAGCGGTTCGCATGGAGGATCTACTGCGCCTTACTGGGATGAGTCGGCCCACATTTGCCAGACAGTTTAAGCAGCACTGTGGACGCAGTTTTGGCGAATTTCTCAATGGGCTAAGGCTTCAATCAGCGTGCCAGGAATTGCGGGCGAGCCAGCGCTCGGTTTTGGAAATCGCCTTGGAAAGCGGCTTTTCACAGGTCTCCTTTTTTAACCGTCTCTTTCGCAAAGAACTAAGTTGCAACCCTACCGAGTACAGACGCAATCAACGCGCGGTGGAGAAGTAAAATAGAGCGACTATTGGCTTGGAAATGAGCGCCACAGCTCAAACTTTGTTTTTTTCCCAAGAAATGCTGACGTACAGGGTAGTCTCTGGTAAGAATTCCCCGTTCGACGACCCCACCAACTCCCCAGAATATGTTTGGATCAAAAGCTCAAAAGAAAACCGAATGGGTAAAAACCGCAATGGTGCGATACGAGAAGCCCTTGTTACAATACTCTTATAGTATTGTCAGAGACCTCGAGCGCGCCCGGGACGTCGTCCAGGACACGTTCATGCGGCTTTTCAAGCAAGAGCAGGAGGCCATCGAAGGCCACCTCTCCCAGTGGCTTTTCACCGTATGCCGCAACTGTTCCCTGAAGGTTTTGCGGAGCCAGGAGCGCTACGTTCATGTGGATTCCACGGAATTTGAGTCCCGTAGCTCCAACGACCCTTCACCCTCTTTTGAAATGGAGCGTAAAGAGCGTATCACCCGCCTCATGGAGTTGGTTGAAGAGCTCACCACCAACCAAAAAGAGGTGGTTCGTTTACGGTTTCAAAATTTTCACTCCTATCAGGAAATCAGCAACATCACCGGCTTAAGCGTTGGAAATGTTGGCTTTATCCTAAATGCAGCCATGCGCAGTCTCCGTGAAAAAATGGAACGGGACGACAGGGAAGAGAAAATCATCTATCTTACCAAGACCGCTTGAGTTTAACCGACTAAAGGAAACGCCTGATTTCAAATCCAGGCATCAATCTCGATTTTATATGCAATCCCGCCTCCGCGACGAAGATATTACTCATTACGTGCTAAACGAGCTAGAGCCCCACGAGCGCCTCTACGTGGAATCGATGATGCTGGGCAGCGACGAGTCCCGGGAGGACACCGAACAGATGCTGGAAACGGCCCTTTTGTTGGAAGAGGGCATGGAGGCTGAGTTGAATGGACTGGACTTGCGGCTCGATGGCGAACGCAGATCGCAGATTTTCCTACAGCAGCCCGGCCAGATTTGGGAAGGCGTTTGGCGGGTGGCAGCCACCGCAGCCGCTTTGGCAGCGTGCGTGGCCTTTGCCGTGGCCGCGCCAGTGATCACCAAGCTGGCCTTCCGCTCAGATTCCAGCAAAGCGCAAGCCGCTCGGCAGTCTTCCTCTACGGACTTCGTGCTGGGCGAGGAAGACCCCGCGGCCTTCCCTGTTGCCATGGTGGAAAATCCAGACTCCAACTCACTGCCCTCGGGTTTCGATGATTTTCCAACCCGGGTGCTACTTCCTACTGGCGCCGTTAATTTTGCCGACATGCCGATGCCCTATCTGGGTGGTGACGCCAACTAATCGAGCATCGAGCAGTCCTGGCCCTAGCCGCAAGAGTGCAAGAGTGCAAGGCAAGTGGCTTGGACGCCTTCTTTTTGAACAGTGCGTCCTCGGCGCAAAAGTATAAAATGCCCGATCTTCCGCCCCCCAAGTCACACGCTGTCACACGCGCACAGATGGAGCGCTTTGATCTTGGCGTGCCAGTGCGCGGCATTTCGATTCCGGGCTTAAAAAGCCGCTCCAACCGTCTGGAGATTGCCTTGGGTATTCTCTTTTTAGCCGTCACGGTTTCTGCGCAGGCGCATTCCGAGGGTGGCGAAGCGGGTGGTTTCATCAATGGTTTTACGCATCCCCTTTTGGGAGCCGATCATATCGTGGCGATGGTCGCAGTAGGGCTTTGGGGGGCGTTTTTGGGCGCACCGGCGGTGTGGTTACTCCCGGTGGTGTTCCCCACTGTGATGGCTTTTGGCGGCGCCTTGGGTGTCATGGGGGTGCCGTTGCCCGCCATTGAGACTGGCATTGCCGTCTCGGGAATTGTTCTGGGCTTGATGGTTCTTCTGGCCAGCAGACCGCCGATTTGGGTCGCAGCAGTTTTGGTTGGAATATTCGCGATCTTTCATGGGCATGCGCACGGAACCGAACTGCCCTCCTCCGCAAATCCAATGACTTATTCCATCGGATTCGTCATTTCTACCGGGTTGCTCCACCTCAGTGGGATTGCCCTCGGGTTGCTGACTCGCTTTCCCTGGGGAATTACGTTAGTTAGAGGGTGTGGAGGCGTCATCGCCTGCGTGGGGCTAGGATTTTTGCTCCATTGGTTTTAGCAGACTCCCACAACAGCATTCGGAACTCCCTCAGCGGCTTGCCCCCAGAGAATTCCTAGTGGCCGCTCATTCCCCTAAACCCAAGTGATCCCGCCACTTCCGATCGCACACGGCACCATTGAAGGCATTGGTGATTTATGGAATGGCGTCTTGCATCCGCTGCGCTCCCCTGCCCACTTGATGGTTCTTTGCGGACTGGCATTGGTCGCCGGACAGCGCACTAAAATCACGCCCCCGCTGATTGCCTTTCTATTGGCGAGCGCCGGAGGAATTGGATTCAGCCTATTAGGGCCGCGACTCGGGATACCCGAAGCACTGCCCCTTCTGCCATGCGTCCTCGCAGGCCTGGCCGGAGTGATCGCAGCAGCACGAATCCCGTTACGCAGCGTCGCTCTATTGGGGCTTTTTGCGGCGGGCGGCTTTGTGTTGGGGTGGGATTCGGGCCAGGATCCCGCCGAGCCATGGGTAATGTTCAAGCTTCTACTGGGCGCGTGGATTGGATTGGCGGTGGCACTTTTGAATTTCGCAAATTATGCGGCTATGTGCCCGAAACGGCCCTGGACCAAAATCGGCTTCCGCGTCCTAGGTTCCTGGGTGCTGGCAAGTTCGATTTTGTTTCTCGCATTCACGATGAGGGTCACCCGCCCCAATGCAGCCCCGACGGAAAGCGCGCCAAACCAGAAGGGCTAGACCACCCGCCGTTATGATCTCGCTCTGAACGGGCTGATTCAAAGCCGCCCCACACGGCAA
Source organism: Opitutus sp. GAS368 (assembly GCA_943329925.2). Lineage (GTDB taxonomy): Bacteria > Verrucomicrobiota > Verrucomicrobiia > Chthoniobacterales > Chthoniobacteraceae > Chth-196. The sequence continues at coordinate 19,202 of CALQFT020000037.1, read as the reverse complement.
CGATCCGTCGAAACCCAGTTGGCGCCGGCTAAGGCGCCAGACGCTGAATTTCCCAATCGCTGCCCTCGCTTCGTGTGTAACGGAAACGGTCGTGGAGCCGGCTGCGGCGCCCCTGCCAGAACTCGATGGTTTCCGGAGCGAGCACATAACCGCCCCAATGCGGAGGACAGAGCACCTCTTGCCCCTCAAACCGCTCCTTTGTCTCTGCGAAAAGCTGCTCCAAAGCCTCCCTGCTTTCCAGAGTGCAGCTTTGGGGGGAAGCCCACGCCCCCAACTGGCTAGCCAATGGACGCGAAGCAAAGTAGGCCTCACTTTCCGCGCGTGCCGTCCGGCTAATTCGCCCAGTGATATTCACCTGTCGCTCCAACGCCCCCCACCAAAAAGTCACTGCGGCGCGCGGCTCTTTGCTCAGTTGCGCCGCCTTAAATCCGACATAGTTTGTGAAAAACGTAAACCCTCGGCCATCACACGTTTTGAGCAACACCGTGCGGCTCCAAGGCTGCCCATCGGAAGCGACCGTTGAAAGAATCATCGCATTGGGTTCGAGGATGTTCTGGGAATGCGCCTCAGCGAGCCAACTGCCAAATTGCACCAGCGGATCAGCATCCAGCTCGTTTCGGTCCAATCCGCGTTGAGCATAATCAAGCCGCAAGGCCGCCAAAGATTCGGGAGAAAGATCCATAGATGGTAATTATACAATCTTGGCGGCTTTGGCGCATAAATTCCGCCTAGGAGACGTTCGAATAAATCTTACGTTGTGCCATTTGGGTGAATTTTCATCATTCACATCCACATTCAAGCGAGACTCAATGCAACCAGTTAAGCCCTTCGGAACTAGATATTTAAAATATAAAAAACACCACCAAAAGAGCGAAGCTTCACCGTTGACTCACTCCACCATAAACTCTAAATTTCAGGCTCATACATGCAAGAGTTCCGTGAAATAACAGACTGGATTGCCTCTCAGGAACACACATTCCACCGCATCCCAAAGGTCTCGTCCCTGCCCAGCCCGGAATTCGAATGCGAGGGGCGGACTATGGTGTCTTTCAGCTCCAACAACTACCTCGCGCTGGCTCATGACCCTAGGATGATTGCCGCCGCAAAAAAAGGCCTCGATCTATTCAGCGTGGCGAATTGTGAGTCCCGTCTTTTGGGCGGCGACATGGATATTTATCTAGATCTGGAACAGGCTCTTGCAAAGATTAAAGGCAAAGAAACCGCGCTCCTCTATGCCACGGGTTATTTGACCAATATCGGGGTGCTCTCTGCGCTTCCCAACAGCGGCCTCCTGCCTCGCGCTTACGGCTTTCGTCCGAGTAAACGGCGCCGTTACATGTATTTCACCGATGAGTTTAATCACACGAGTATTCGGGAAGGGATCTCTCTTTCCGGCATTCCCAAAGTCATGTATCGCCACTGTGACTTGGAGGATTTGCGAAAAAAACTCCAAGCTGCACCGGATGTCTGTAAAATCATCGTAAGTGATGGTGTTTTCAGTATGGACGGCGACATCGCACCCTTGCCCGAATTGATAGATTTGGCAGAGGAATTTGACGCCACTCTTTACATTGATGACGCACACGGAACTGGGGTGTTAGGCGCCACCGGCGGAGGGATCACGGAACATTTCGGAGTCAACAGCCCGCGGCTTATTTCCATGGGAACCCTGAGCAAAGCATACGGTGCTATTGGCGGATTCATCGCCACCGAACAGTATATCGCGGATACACTTCGATTCACTTCCAGCGCATTTGGCTTCACTTCGACAATGCCTCCGGATCAGGTGCTCGCGGTTTCCATGGCGCTGCACATCATCAAAACGGAGCCCCAGCGGAGGGAGAAGCTTTGGGCGAACCAACGCTATTTTGTGAATCAAGTAGAAGCTCTGGGGATGGACTTGGTTTCAAAGGAAACCTGTATTGTCCCTGTTTTGATCGGAGATGAGCAGCGTTGCGAAGAATATGCATATCTCTTAAGCCAGCGCGGTTACCATGTAGATTCCATTATTTATCCGGCGGTAAAACGAGGGAAAGCACGCCTACGCTTTAACATCAACGCGCACCACACAAAGGCGCACATAGACGGATTGGTAACTATACTCGCAGAGAACAGAAGTGCGCCTCTTCAAATGACGGCCTAGCGCTCTAGGAGCGACTTCAAGGCAGGGGAATGTTGGTTTTTTCATAGACGGATGATTCAATACGACTACGTGGTTATAGGCAGCGGAATTGCCGGTTTATCCTTTGCGCTAAAGGCCGCGGAGCATGGGCCGGTTGCCGTCATCACCAAAGCCAACAAGACGGAATCCAACACGGCGTACGCCCAGGGTGGGATTGCCTGCGTGACCAGCGCAGAGGATTCTTTCGAGCTCCATGTGCGAGACACCCTCACTGCCGGGGCCGGTTTGTGCGACGAGGCGGTTACTCGTATTATTGTGACGGAAGGACCCGCGCGCATCCGTGAACTCATCGAGTTGGGCGTTCATTTTGATGCACGTGAAGCAGACCCAGATAGCGAGGCCAACGGACTCACCGAATTGGATCTCACCAAGGAAGGCGGCCACTCCAAGCGGCGCATTCTTCACTCCCGCGACATCACCGGCAAGGAAATTGAGCGAGCACTAGTGGCTGCCCTCGAACAGCATCCACAAGTTCACGTGATGGAACATCACATCGCGGTGGATCTCATCACCTTGAGCAAACTCGGGTTCGCCAGCGAAGACCGCGCTCTTGGCGTGTACGTGCTCAACGAGGCGAGCGGCGAGGTGCTCACCTTGCGCAGCGACCGCATTGTCTTGGCAACCGGCGGCTGTGGAAAAGTTTACCTCTACACCACCAATCCGGCCATCGCCACCGGAGACGGCCTCGCAATGGCATGGAGAGCGGGGGCTCGCATCGCCAACATGGAGTTCATCCAGTTTCATCCCACATGCCTATACCATCCCGAGGCTGGTTCTTTCCTCATTTCAGAGGCTGTTCGCGGTGAAGGCGCAATCCTAGTGGACAAAAAGGGCAACCGCTTTATGGACCGCTACGACGCCCGCGGGGAACTCGCTCCACGCGACATTGTTGCCCGCGCCATCGACGCCGAAATGAAACGCACCGGGGCGCGCTGCGTTTATTTGGACATCACCCACAAGCCGCCGGAATTTGTGAGGGAACGCTTTCCGAACATCGCCAGCACATGTTTGCGCTACGGGATCGATATTACCCAACAGAAGATTCCTGTGGTGCCAGCCGCCCATTACCAGTGCGGCGGCGTACAAACCGACGTCGACGGAGCAACTTCATTGCGAGGACTTTATGCCATTGGCGAAGTCGCCTGCACCGGACTGCACGGCGCCAACCGCCTCGCCAGCAATTCGTTGCTTGAGGCAGTAGTCACGGCGCATCGCTGCAACGAAGCGCTCTTGCGCACATTCCCACATACTTTACCCTCGGAACGCGTCCAGTTTCCCCTTCGCGAATGGGTCAGCGGTGACGCCCAGAATCTGGACGAAATGGTGGTCATCTATCATAACTGGGACGAAATACGCCGACTGATGTGGGACTACGTGGGCATTGTACGAACCACTAAACGACTGCAACGCGCCGCCACCCGCCTGCGCAACCTCGACCGGGAGATCCAGGAGTTTTACTGGAACTTCAAAGTCACCACCGATCTTCTCGAACTTCGAAACCTCTGCACCGTGGCGTCGCTTATTGTGGATTCCGCACTACAGCGCCAAGAGAGTAGAGGCCTGCACTACACCCTAGACTTTCCAGAACCCCTGGAGTCAGTCCAGCATCCCACTTTGCTGCGCCGCCTCTAACCCATCCCGATGTTACCGACGGAACTTTCCCACCTCAAAGACACTCAAAACGAGCCTGACCACCGCAACATCCCCATCGATCGGGTTGGTGTCAGAAGACTGCGTTACCCCATGCGCATCCGCGACAAGGCACATCTAGAACAGCACACCATCGCCTCGGTGGCGCTGACGGTAGACCTGCCAGAGCAATTCAAGGGCACGCACATGAGCCGCTTTGTTGAGGCCCTCAACGAATGCGGCGCAGAGCTGCACATCGACCGCGTCCACGACCTGCTGCGCATGCTTACCGACAGACTCCAGTCCCAATGCGCCCACGTGGATTTTGCGTTCCCATTTTTCATCGAAAAGGCCGCACCCGTTACCGGGAAGAAAGGCCTACTGGATTATAATGTGCAGTTCAACGCGACACTGCAGCATGGCGCATTCGACTTTGTGACCACAGTTATCGTGCCGGTGGCGACACTCTGCCCGTGCTCAAAGTCCATTAGCGAACGTGGAGCGCACAACCAGCGTGGGGAAGTCACCTTCGCCGTACGCTCGTCCAAACCAGTTTGGGTGGAGGACCTTATTCAACTGGTCGAACAATCCGCCTCCTGCGAATTATACAGCGTATTGAAACGTCCAGATGAAAAGGCGGTCACCGAACGCGCCTACGACAATCCAGTTTTCGTGGAGGACTTGGTTCGCAATGTGGCCACCCGCGCTAATTTGGAGGAAACGATCCTCTGGTACCGCGTGGAGGCCGAGAACTTCGAATCGATTCACAACCATAACGCCTACGCACTGGTTGAGCACACCAAGCTCACGGACACAAATCGCCCGGCGGTTTAACGACGGACACACGCTAATTAGCCCGTGGAAATTCCAGAGAGCCTCGCCATCATCGCCGGCAACGGCGTCTACCCGCACGCCATGGTCCGAGGGGCGCGTTTGGCGGGCGTGCGACGGATTGTGGTAGCCGCATTTCAAAACGAAACGGACCCTGCCCTCGCTGAACTGGTCGACGGCATCGAGTGGATGCGTGTCGGTCAGTTAGGTAAAATGCTCTCCTTCCTCAAAAACTCAGGAGCCCGCCATGCGGTCATGAGCGGCCAGATTGCGCCGAAAAATCTCTTCGATCTCCGCCCCGATATTAAAGCACTCGTACTTCTGGCCCGTCTGCCAGAGCGCAATGCGGAGTCCATTTTCGGGGCAATCGCCTCCGCAATGGCTGACGCAGGCGTTGAACTCCTTCCCGCAACCTCTTTTATGGAAGAGTGTCTCGCTCCCCAAGGCCTGCTCGCCGGCCCACAGCCCGGCCGCAAGCAACGCACGGATCTAGACTACGGCTTTCGTATTGCCAAGGAATCCAGCCGCTTGGACATTGGCCAAACCGTTATCGTCAAAAATGGAACAGTACTGGCCGTTGAAGCCTTCGAGGGAACCAATGCCGCCATTTTACGGGGCGGCAGTCTCGGAAAAAAAGGGGCGGTGATGGTGAAGGTTTCCAAGCCCGGACAGGACTTGCGTTTCGACGTACCCGTGATCGGCCCAGTTACCTTGCAAACAGCTGCCGAGGCTGGCCTTGCAGCAATTGGAGTAGAAGCGGAAAAGACCCTCCTCTTGGAAAAGGAAAAACTCTGCGCCCTCGCAACACACCATCGCATCTCAATTTTTGGGCTCTGATAACCTCCCCGTCGTGGAACATTGTGCCTTGTTCCCTGGGAGTGAAACTCTCAACCTCTAGGACTACCCATGAACAAATTGCGTCCCCTACTCTTCGTCGGCTGCATACTGCTTCCCGCAATATCGCACGCCGAAATCAAGCTCCCTGCCATCATTAGCAACCACATGGTGTTGCAACAAAAACAGGCCAACCCCATCTGGGGCTGGGACACTCCGGGCAGCTCCATTACCGTATCCATCGCCGAACAAAAAAAATCCGCCACCGCCGGATCTGACGGCAAGTGGACGGTGAAGCTGGATCCCCTCCCCGCCAACGCCAACCCACAGACGCTGAAGATTTCCGACGGCAAAAGCGAAGTCACTCTCTCTGATATTCTCGTAGGTGAAGTCTGGATGTGCTCAGGCCAGTCCAACATGGGCTTTACGCTCCAAAGTGATTGGAACGGCGACATCGAAGCCCTTGCAACCAATCTGCCAAACCTCCGCCTCATCACTGTCCCTCGCTTGGGCACTCAGGAACTTCAAAGCGACTTTAAGGGAGAATGGGTCAGCGCGGATCGCAATTCCGCCCTGCCCTTCAGCGCCGTTGGCTTCCTCTTCGGACGCTATATCCACCAGATCGTCGGAGTGCCAGTGGGACTCATTAACAACGCGTGGGGTGGTTCAGCCGCAGAAGCTTGGGTAAGGCGCGAGTCCCTCGAAAAAGATCCGCGCTTTGAACTCCTCATGCAAAACACAGTCAAGAGCGAGATCGAAAGGGCGTCCCCAGAGGCCAAAGCCCGCTTCGAGTCTGACATGCTCAAACACAAGGAACTCGCGGAAAAGGCCAAACTGGAAAACAAGCCGGCACCCAGAGCTCCCCAATCCCCAGAGTCATGGCTCTCCGGAAATGCGCGCCCCGGAAACATTTTTGCTGGCGTGGTCAACCCGACACTTGGGTATGGCATGAAAGGAGTCATCTGGTACCAAGGCGAAAGCAATTCGAGTCGCGCTTGGGAATATGCCCAACTCTTTCCCTTCATGATCCAGCAGTGGCGCAAAGAATGGAATCAGGGCGACTTCCCTTTCTATTGGGTGCAATTAGCTGATTTCAAACCTGAAGTGAAGACACCGGCGGAGAGCGATTGGGCCGAGCTCCGCGACGCGCAGACTAAGACGATGGCGCTGCCAAACACCGGCCAAGCGGTCATCACCGACCTCGGAGAAGGCAAAGACATTCACCCGAAAAACAAACACGACGTGGCTGCTCGCCTTGTGCGTTGGGCGCTTGCGAATGACTACGGGATAAAAGTTCCCTTTCGCAGTCCTGAACTTAAAACATTGGAAATCAAGGACGACAAAGCCCTGATAACCTTCGAATGCTTCGGCAGTGCTCTGCGCGCTTTCGACGTTGAAGAGGCCATCGGCTTCACTGTTTGCGGCGAAGATAAGGTCTGGCACTTCGCCAAGGGAAAGGTTTTGGGCAACGACAAAGTCGAGCTCACCAGCGCCGAGGTTCCCAAGCCGCTGGCAGTCCGCTACGCGTGGGCCAACAACCCCGTTTGCAATCTCTTCAGCAAAGACGGCTTACCTGTCACCCCCTTCCGCACCGATGATTTTGAGCTCTCCACCAAGCCAAAGCCCGTGGAACCACCGGCAGCCAAAAAGTAAATTAGCTGGGCTCCATTCACATCCCTAAATGAAGAGCGCGGGTTGAAGGTTTATAAACCTTCCCCGCGCTCTTTTTTACACTTTTTTCCTGCCACCCTGCATCTGCGGTTGCCCAACGTCGCCTGCGCTGCCATTCAAAGGGGAACATGCGAGTGCCCCTCTTGGATCTAAAATTACAGTACGCCCCCCTCAAAGCCGAGATCCTCGCGGCCATAGAGCAGGTTGCTGACTCTCAACAACTAGTACTCGGCCCCCAAGTCGACGCCCTTGAGGCCGCCATCGCGGCGTACACGGGAGCGGGCCACGCCATAGGAGTCTCCTCTGGAACTGACGCGCAATTGGTTCTACTGATGGCACTTGGCATCGGGCCAGGAGACGCAGTTATCACCTCTCCCTACACGTTTTTCGCCACGGCAGGCTGCGTCGAGCGATTGGGGGCGCGGATCGTTTTTGCCGATATAGATCCGCTGACGTTCAACCTCTGCCCTGCCGCACTGAAAATCGCTCTGTCTCAAACGCCTAATGTTAAAGCGATTATTCCAGTACACTTATTCGGCTGCTGCGCTGACATGAATGCTATCCAAGCCCTAGCGGCCCAATACGACGTCCCTGTCCTTGAAGACGCGGCTCAGGCGCTGGGCTGCGCACATCCCCTTGGCTCTGCGGGCGCCATTGCTCAAGCCGGTTGGTATTCGTTTTATCCAACCAAAAACCTCGGTGCTTTTGGCGACGCCGGCATGGTTACCTGCAAAGACCCAGAGCTAGCTGCGAAGATCCGTCAGTTACGCAATCACGGCATGGAGCCGCGTTACTACCACAACGCCGTCGGTGGAAACTTCCGACTGGATGCAATTCAAGCGGCAGTGCTCAACCTCAAACTGCCGCACTTGGACGCCTGGGGACAAGGCCGACGTGAACGAGCCGCGCAGTATCGCCGCGGCTTCACTGCAGAGGGATTGAATGGCCTTCTCGGGCTTCCAACAGAGCCATGGGCGCAGAGCGGCATCCCCAACCACCACATTTACAACCAGTTCATCATACGCACATCCCGCAGAGACGCACTCAAATCGTTCCTCACCGCGGCGGAAATCGGAACTGAAATCTACTACCCCCTCCCCCTTCATTTACAAGAATGCTTTAAACACCTCGGTTACCACGCTGGAGATTTCCCAGAGGCGGAGCGCGCGTCTCAAGAGACACTGGCCCTCCCAATTTTTCCAGAACTGAGAGACGATCAGCAGGCGTATGTCGTAAATAAGATCAGCGAGTTTTACAAAAGCGGAGACTTAGCCGGAGAAAACCGAGCGCAGTGACACGCCCGATTTTCGCGACGATTTTACCCCTTTGCTCCGCGTTGGGTTACACCTTTGCGGCGCTGATGCTCAAACGTGCAACACAGCGGGGCGTGGGGCCGTGGCGCGTCACTTTCATTGTCAACTGCACGGCCGCCCTGGTCTTTGCGCCGTGGTGGTTGATGGGAGGCGAGCCATTCAACTGGCCATCGTTCTGGCACGCAGTTCTCTGCGGCATTACTTTTTTTATAGGACAAATCCTTACTTTCCTTGCTCTTAACAAAGGTGACGTCTCAATCACCACTCCTATACTTGGAACCAAGGTCATCCTTGTCGCCTTTATGGCCGTCCTTTTCGCGGGAGACGAACTCACCCCTGCGCTCTGGGGCGCCGCTTTGCTCACTACCGCAGCTACCGCTCTACTTGGAGGCGAAATCCGCACCAATCGTGCACGGGTTCTGCCAAGCCTTGGCTTCGGCTTCAGCGCAGCGCTTACCTACGCAGCAGCCGACGTTCAGCAGCTCAATTACGCGCCCGCATGGGGCTTTGGCCATTTCGCCCCGACCATGTTCGCCACGGTGGGACTCCTCTCCCTAGGCCTCATACCCTTTTTCTCAGCACCCCTCACCGAAATGCCGCGCCGCTCTGTTGCGTGGGCCTTTGGCGGGGGCGTGTTGCTTTCACTACAGGCCACAGGAATTGCCTTCAGTATAGTGATTTACAAGGAGGTAACCCTCACCAATATTTTATACAACACGCGCGGTATCTGGAGCGTGATTCTGGTATGGGCCGCCGGCGCTTGGTTTTCCAACACCGAAAGCACCGTAGGAAATACAATCATGGGCCGGCGCCTTCTGGGCGCTGCGATCATGCTACTGGCGGTCTTTCTAGGGCTGCGACATTAACACAGCAAAAGCGGACTAATTCGCTTTTTTAGCGGCATCCAGCAGCGCGATAAACTTCTTCGGGTCTTTATTGAAATCTTTGATGCAGGCTTTGCAGCAGAACTGCACCTCCCGGCCCTCATAAATCAGGACAGCCGGCTTTCCCATCCCACCGAGCTTTTCACCGGAAACCACGCAAGTTTTAAGCGGATATGCAGGGGCCTCAGCGGCCGAGGCATATCCCGAAAAGGCAACAGAGCAAAATACAAGCAAGTATCTAAGGTTTAGTTTCATATACGGTAAGATTTTGGAAAAAGCCCCCCCTTTGGAAAGTCGGGTGAGGCTCTCAAACCTCGCCCTTCCTTCGCCGTTTCGCAAGCTTTCAGAGCGCATCCTCTACTCAGGAACTGGTCGACTTGCCTTTCCGGAAACTCGCAGCAACTCGCACCGGTTTGCAGCGGCAATCACCAACTCCGCCACACGCCGCTTCAAGCGCCAACCGCGCAGCAATATCCAAACCATGAGCAGTCCGAACAGTGCCCACAACCAAGGATCATTGCGGTCCATGAAGATCCTCCGGTAAAGTAATCCACACAAGGGAATCGTATTAACCAAAACAGTTGTGACAACTGGCCGACAAGTTAACTGAACCCTAGTGAGGCACTTGGGTCCACCGTGATACTCCGTAACAAGACCCGCCTGAACACTCCAAAAACGGTTGCCATAAATCTGAAGATCCCAAGTCTTCCACCCCGTGTCAGCCGAGTAGCGCCAACCTTCGCGCTCAAGAAGTGAAAAAATCTCTGAGCGCAAACGCTCACGTCCCTGGCCGCCTTCGTTCCAGAAATTTAACCGCGAATTACCTCCCCGCTTGCTTGCACGTGTGAGCCCCTCTTCTTTAAGCGAAATAACTTCCGGCGGCGTGTGTTTGTATTTCATCCATGTGAAATAGCGGGCCCAACCACGAACCAATGGTTGAAAGAACGCCAGAAAACCCACCAGCAAACGGGCACGCACCGTATCAAAAGCGGGTTCAATCCGGGCGTGAATCATGAATGAAAGCGCGACGAGAAAAGTCGCACCTAGCATGAAGAGGGGAACCATGCGCAACTTCTCCAGAGGCACGCCAAGAACGGCCATGAAGAGCGTCAACACCACCCATTCAATACTGCTGACGTACGCCGCCACCTCCGACTGTGGTGTGGGATAAATCGACTGGAAGAGCCCTTCCCCAAACACTCCGTGGTAAATAATCGGACTGTTGAAAAGCCAAGTAAACCGCGGCGCCCCATAAATTTGCCCCTTCCATTTGGCGGTGCCCGTTGGGCCAAAGAAAACAAGGTGCTTAAAACGCAGCATCGACTCAGCCTCCCCGTAGCCTTCCTGCTGCTTACGGAAGGCCTGCAGCGTAAAGCGCCGGTAATGCCAGACAATTGCGCTGGGAGAGAACGCGATAACGCCCCCGTTAGTCTGCAGCCTCCAGCAGAAATCCACATCATCGCCCGCCTTGCGATATTCAACATCAAACCCGCCGATGCTTTCAAACGCAGAGCGGTGGAACGCCATGTTGCACCCCGGGATGTGCTCGGCAACGACATCCGTCAGCAACACATGACTCGGGCCACCAGGCGCGCCGGAAACAGCAGCCTGAATCCAGTCCACAGCGGGAGGCGAAATATTCGGACCACCAACGCCCACAAAATCCCCGCTTAGCAGCGTTCCCACCAAATAATACAACCAATCGGGATCTGCCATGCAGTCGGAATCCGTGTACGCAAAAATCTCCCCCTTGGCATTCCGCGCACCCTCATTGCGGGCGTAGCTCAGCCCCATGTTGCGCTGGCGAATGTTCACGAAATCCGGAAGCTTTTCGCCGGTACTCGCGGAGCGTTGATTTCTACTAGCTTCAAAAAACTGCACCAACTCCTGGGAGTTGTCCTTGGAGCCGTCGTCGACAAGAATGATTTCAAAATCCGGATAATTAACCTCATCAAGAGACTCCAGGCATGCCGCTAACGTCTTGCCGCCGTTATAGGAACAAACAATAACAGAAACCTTCGGGTAATGCTTTAGCCGAACGTTGTCCTGCACAGAAGCCCCGCCTGCGAGCAGTCCCTTGAGCATTTGGAACGCCTTCTTCGGTTTGCGCTCCCGGGTAACTAGCCCAAATTCCCAATCTAAAATCTCCTGTCCACCGGTAAACCACTCGTCAGTCCAAGAGAAAAACACAGTTCCAGCAGCTCCACCGCGCACTACGGATTCGAGATGCCAACGCAATACTTCCTCCTGCATTTCCTCGCTTTTACGAAGGGTATCGAGCCCAAATTCCCCAAAGACCAGAGGCTTGTCCCCTGCCAGATTCTGGAGCCTCGCGAGGTATTTTTCAAAATCCCTCTGACGTTCCAGATAAACGTTAAAAGTATAGAAATCAACATTTTGCGGCAGAAGATACTCCGTGGGTGGGTAGCTCGCGTAAGAATAAAGCGGACGCGGATCCGTCGCCCGAGCCACGGCAATGAGGTGCTCGACAAACTCCGTCACCCGCCGCGCTCCAAGCCAGCGAACCATAGAACTGGGAATCTCGTTGCCCACTAGGTAGCCAAAAATCGCCTCATGCCCCTTGTGCGTTGCCACGGCGGTGCGGATCGTATCGATGATCTTGCTTCGCATTCCAGAGTGGTTGAGAAACTCGACGTGCTCAGCCCACGGGATGGAAATCAAAACTCGCAACCGAAACTCCTGGGCAAGATCTAAAAACCACCGCGGCGGCACATGATAAATGCGCAGAAGATTCGCCCCCATCTCCTGCATAAGCTCAAAATCCAGTCGGGCGCGCGCAGGGGTTCCTACAAAAAAACCTTCCGCATCAGGTGCAAAAGGGCCGTAGGTAACTCCTTTGATAAAGAACTTATCCTCTCCATCGAACAAAAACTTCGCGCGTACCTGCACTGGCGCAAGAGGCTGCGGCGAAGTGACAAGCGTGGAACTATCCGGGGAATTCGGCAAGGGGTTGGACATGAACAAACCAGAGGTGTAATCGGAGAAAGCGATCGTCGCAAGCGGGCACCAAGACTAGAGTGATTCAAGGACCGCGGATGTGATGAGTTCCGTCGCCTTCAAATCGAGCCTCGTATGGGCTGTGCAAAGAAATCCAGCTTCAAACTGAGACGGGGCGAAATACACACCTTTCTCGCGACAACCGTGGAAGAATTTGGCAAAAGCCGCCTTGTCGCTGCGCTGCGCAGAAGCAAGATCATGCACCTCCCCAGCAGTGAAATAGAGGCAGAACATCGAACCTATACGCTGAAAATTATAAGGAAGTTTGAGGCTCGTCAGCATCCGGCGCACGCCCTGCTCAAATTCCGCGCCTAACTCCTCCAAAAGTTTCCAACCCCCGATGCGTTCCATTTCCCGCAGTTGCGCCAAGCCTGCCGCCATAGCAAGCGGGTTACCCGATAAGGTTCCTGCCTGGTACACAGACCCAAGAGGGGAAAGGTGGTCCATCAAATCGCTCCGGCCGCCAAAGGCCCCAACGGGCAGACCGCCACCAATGACCTTACCCAGCGCGGTGAGGTCCGGCGTAATACCGCAAAGCTCTTGATATCCGCCTTTTGCGAGGCGAAATCCAGTCATTACCTCGTCAAAAATCAGCACTGTTCCATGCTCCGTGCAAAGCTTGCGTAACGCCTCGTGAAAACCCGGTCTGGGCAAATACAATCCGGCGTTGGCAGGAACTGGCTCGACAATGACCGCCGCAATTTCACTCCCTTGCGCCGCAAAAACCGCGCGCAACGCGTCGAGATCATTAAACGGAATAGTTAGCGTGAGCGCAGCCAAAGCCGCGGGAACCCCTGCGCTGTCCGGTTGGCCGTGCGTGAGCGCACCACTACCAGCCTTGACCAAGAGAGAATCCACATGCCCGTGGTAGCAGCCTTCAAACTTCAAAATCTTGTCCCGCCCCGTCGCACCACGCGCCAACCGAATACAAGACATCGTCGCCTCAGTTCCACTACTAACCATGCGCACTTTTTCTACAGACGGCACCCACTCCACGATAAGTTGCGCCATCTCCACCTCGAGCGGATTTGGAATCCCAAAACTTACTCCACGCTGAGCAGCTTTAGTAATTGCATCTATAACCACCTGAGGTGCATGCCCTAGAATTGCAGGGCCCCATGTGCCAACAAAATCAAGGTATCGATTGCCATCGACATCCCAAATATAAGCACCCTCCGCACGGTCCACAAAGAAAGGCTCCCCGCCCACACCGCGAAAGGCGCGCACAGGCGAATTTACCCCGCCAGGGATGATCTTGCAGGCTTCGGCAAATAGGGTGGAGGAACGGGCTTGAATTTGCATTGAGACGCCAACATTAGCCCCCAAAATCGCTCCGCAGCAACCCAAGAGCACACTTTGAAAATTGGCCGCATTGATTTTCCCGCTTTCGTGCGGCACCAATTACGCGGCACTGTAAACATCCTTCATGAACCTACTTCAAAAGCTGCAACAACGCGTTCTTCCCGGCGACGGAGCCATGGGCACTTTACTTATGGAGCGAGGAGTGGCGTGGGAGCGCTGTTTTGAAGAGCTTTGCCTCACCCAACCCGCCGCAGTGCGCGGAATCCATCTGGCATACCTTGAAGCCGGGGCTAAGCTCATTGAGACCAACTCATTTGCGGCAAACAAATTACGCCTTTCAAAACACGGCCTCGAGGGGAAGGTTTATGACATTAACTTTGCCGCTGCCCAAATCGCAAAATCGGCAGCTGCCAACTTCCAGGCCACCGTTGCAGGAAGCGTCGGTCCGTTGGGAATCAACGCGGAACAAGCGTGTGAACGGCAGATTTCCCGGCGCGAAGTTTTCCGTGAACAAATAGCAGCCCTACTCGACGGCGGAGTGGATCTGCTTTTTTTTGAAACCTTCCCAGACCTCGATTCAATGCACGAGGCCTTAGCCGCCCGAGAAGGACTCCGCTCCTGCGAGATACTCTGCTCTTTTTCCTGCACGGCGGAAGGGCGCCTCAGCGACGGCCAACCCATACTGGACGCCTTTCACGCACTGCTGGCAGAGGGCGTCGACATGGTCGGACTCAACTGCGCACACGGTCCGCAGGCGATGTTACGTCTAGTGGAGCAGCTGCCGGCAAATCTCCCTCTGGCTGTATTTCCAAACGCGGGCTACCCCCGTTTCAGCGAAGGTCATTTTCAGTATGACACTTCGCCCGAATACTTTGCGAGTATTGCAGTAGAAATGGCGCACCAAGGAGCAAAGCTCATCGGAGGTTGCTGCGGCACTCGCCCCGAACACATCGCCGCGTTGGCCAAAGCGCTGGCCGATCAATCGCCAGTCTCGATTAAAGCGACTCACTCAAAAACGCATTCAATTCGCATCTCCAGTGACACACACACCCCTACACACAAGCCAACTACAGACGACAACCAGACCATCTTAGAAAAGCTAGCGGCAGGCAAAACAGTAATTGTCACCGAGTTAGATCCGCCTAAAACACTCGATCTTGAAACCTACTACACCGGCGCCAAAGCCCTCACTGATGCAGGTTCCGACGCGATCACTCTTGCGGACAATTCGCTGGCAATTTTGCGCGTAAGTAACCTCGCCATCGGAGCAGTTTTGCAGCGTAGAGGCATCACTCCACTACTGCACATCGCCTGTAGGGACAAGAACTTACTTGGCCTCCAAAGCGAGTTACTTGGAATGGCAGCGCTAGGCATCGACCATGTTTTACCACTCACGGGCGACCCGGCAAAAGTTGGAGATCATCCCGGCGCCACTTCCGTTTACGACGTCACTTCCATCGAACTGCTACGCATCGTGCGCCAATTAAACACAGGCGTAAATGCTAACGGAAAGTCCATCAAGCAGGCGACCCGTTTTGTCTCCGGATGCACTTTCAACCCTAACGTCCGCAACATTGACGCTCAATTAAACCGCTTGGAAAGAAAGCTGGCAGCAGGCGCGCAATATGTTCTTACTCAACCTGTTTTCGATCATGAAAGACTTGAGCTATTAGCTCGCTGCACCGCAAAATTCGGGGTCCCTGTGTTTCCTGGAATCTGGCCTTTGCTTAGCGGACGCCAAGCAGAATTCCTGCACAACGAAGTACCTGGCATACTAATTCCAGATGCGGTACGAGAGCAAATGAGAGGAAAGGAAGGCCATGAGGGCCAAGCACTTGGAGTTGAGCTGGCACGCGAAATGTGCCGCAGAGCCCTCCAGCACTTCAGATCCATCTACCTCATAACACCTTTCTTACGTTACGAAACCACTGTCGAACTTACGCAATTTATCCGCGCTCAAAACTGATGAAATCCAGTTTTTTGAAATTATTTTGCGCGCAATGATTCAAAATTACTCAGCGTGCTTGACCGCCGCAATAACCTGTGGCCAAAACAAAAGAAGCGCGTAGCTTTTGCTATTAGACAACAACGCCGCTGCTCCCCCGCAACCTACTTAATTATTACCATGCGTTTCGGAATTAACTCGTTCCTCTTCGTCTCCCCCTTCAAAACGGAAAGTGTCAAACTGTTCAAAAAGTTTAAAACCTGGGGCTTCGATACGGTGGAGATTCCAGTGGAGGCACCCGAGCATATCGATCCCGCAGCGCTCAAAGCGGCAGCTTCAAAAGAAGGCATAGCCATCGGCTCCATCTGCGCCTGCATGGGACCCGGACGCGATTTGCGTGGCTCGGCGGCAGAACAAAAAGAAGGCTTCAACTATATCGCAGCACTGATCAAACAGGCCGCTGAGATGGGCTGCCCAAAAATTATTGGTCCGCTATATTCCGTAGTTGGGAAGAAGGGCCCAGTTACGCCCGCAGATCAAAAAACGGAGTTCGCCGCTGTGGTGAAAAACCTCAAGGCGCTCGCAAAACTCGCGCAAGACGCCGGCGTTGAATTAGTGATCGAACCACTCAACCGTTTTGAAACGGATTTCCTCAACACCTGCGAGCAGGGGTTGAAGTTGATCAAAGCTGTGGGTGCCAAGAATGTGAATTTGCACTTGGACACCTTCCACATGAACATCGAAGAGAAGAATCAAGCCGATGCCATCCGCAGGGCGGGCACGCGCCTGACGCACTTCCACGCTTGCGGCACGGATCGGGGAACCCCTGGCAACGACTCACTCAACTGGGGCCCGATTGTCGCGGCTCTCCACGAGATCGGTTACCAAGGTGATGTCGTGATAGAATCCTTTACTCAGGACGTAAAGGTCATCGCCGCCGCCGCCGCGATCTGGCGCAAAATGGAACCCAAACGCGACGACATCGCCGTCAATGGCCTAGCGAATCTAAAGCGCCTTTTTTCTAAGAAGTCCAAAGGCAAAAAAACACTCTCTGTTAAAACCCAAACCACCCCCAACAAACCACATATGAGCACAAAACCACAGACTAAAACCGCATCCACCAAGGCAGCTCCTGCAAAGGCAGCGGCCAAGCCAGCTCCCAAGAAGGCCGCTCCTGCAAAGGCTCCAGCCAAAGTAGCTCCCAAGAAAGCAGCTCCAGCCAAGGCCCACGCCAAGGCAGCTCCTGCTAAGTCACACGCCAAAGCGGCTCCCGCAAAAGCCCACGCCAAGGTAGCTCCCAAGAAAGCAGCTCCAGCCAAGGCCCACGCCAAGGCAGCTCCTGCTAAGTCACACGCCAAAGCGGCTCCCGCGAAGGCCCACGCCAAGCCAGCTCCAAAAAAGGGGGCTCCCGCGAAGGCCCACGCCAAGCCAGCTCCAAAAAAGGCAGCTCCCGCAAAGGCCCACGCCAAGGCAGCTCCAAAAAAGGCCGCCTCCAAATCCAAAAAGTAGTCTAAGCAAAATAGCGTCATGAAATTGCCTCCCAGCCTTTTAGCCTTTACCTCCTGCGTACTGCTCTCGACGGCAGCATTCGCTCAAGAACAGTCGCTCTTTAACGGTAAAGACCTGTCAGGCTGGGATGGCAACACCGCCCTCTGGTCCGTCAAAGACGGGGTCATCCACGGCGAAACCGTGGCGGATCCCGCGAACGCTAAAAAAAGTACGTTACGACACAATACCTTCCTCGTCTGGACAGGCGGTACCGTCAGCGATTTCGAGCTCCATGCAAAATTCCGTATGCCCAGTGATTGGGGCAACTCGGGAATTCAGTACCGCAGTGAAGTCAAAAGCGTCGGCCCTGATGGGCCGATTGTCAGCGGTTATCAGGCTGACATGGAAACCGGAAAAACTTACTCGGGAATCCTGTACGAAGAAAAAGGTCGCGGTATTTTAGCGAAACGCGGCGAGCAAACGTTGATCAAGGTCAACCCCAACGACCCTGGGAAGCACCTTGTTGAGGTGACCGGTTCGGTGGGTGTTTCGCAAGAAATCCAAGACTCAATCCATATCGCAGAATGGAATGACTACGTGATCATCGCCAAGGGAAACCACTTGGAGCACTTCATCAATGGCAAGAAGACTATTGATGTCACTGACGAACACGAGAAGGGCGCCAAACAGGGCATCCTTGCCCTGCAAATGCATGCAGGGGAGCCGATGGTCGTCGAGTTCAAGGACATCACACTCAAACCTCTGAAGTAATTCAGGACTAAAGTTTAAATTCAAGGGTCACAGAGGCGAGGCTGCTTTTGTGACCCTTCTTTTTTAGACGCATCTTTTCTTCATTAACCCAGCATTGTTAGACCACCCTAACTTTAATATCCCAGCCCATGTTCAAATCTCCCTCCCTCGCCGCCGTCATTTGCCTCGCGGCCTTCCTTCCCCACTCCTACGCCGCTGACGCCAAACGCAATGTCCTGCTCATCGCTGGAAAACCCAGCCACGGCCCCGGCCAGCACGAGCACAACGCCGGCGTCCAACTCCTCGCGAAATGTCTTAACGAAAACGCCGCCAACCTTCTGGATGCGCAGTTCTCTCTCAACGGCAACTGGCCAGATGACGCAGCCATCGCCAAAGCCGACACCATCGTCATCTACTCCGATGGGGGGGGCAGACACCCCGCCATTCCACATCTCGCGCAGCTCGAAACGCAGATGAAACGCGGCTGCGGGCTTGTCTGCCTCCATTACGCAGTGGAACCCGCCTTTAATAAAGTCGGCTGGCCTGAGCCCGTGCTCGGCCCCGATGGCAAGCCGCTCAGCCAGGTTCCTCCGCCAGAGCGTTCCTCGGATGGCCCCGGTTCCAAGGAACTTTTAAACTGGCTGGGAGGCTATTTCGAACAGTTTTGGTCGGTGAATCCGCACTGGGAAGCCAATTACAGCGCCTTTCCCAAACACCCTATCAGCAATGGCGTCAAGCCGTTCATCACCACCGATGAATGGTACTACCACATGCGTTTCCGCACTGGGATGAACGGCGTAACCCCCATTCTAAGCGCACTCGCCCCCGAGTCTACGACCCAACGGGGAGAAGGCTCCCACAGTGGCAACCCTGAACAAAAGCGAGAAGTCCTCGAAGAGAAGAAGCCTCAACACACAGCTTGGGCGGTGGAGAGGGAGGACGGCGGGCGTGGCTTTGGATTCAGCGGAGGACACTTCCACAAGGGCTGGGCCAACAACGACCAGCGCAAGCTCGTGTTAAACGCCATTCTCTGGACAGCCAAAGCAGAGGTGCCCGCCGACGGAGTGAACTCAAAAGTTAGCGAAGAGGAACTAGGCGCCAACCTCGACCCCAAGGTTGCGAAGTAGCGCTACTAGCCTTGCGCGGAGAGTCCTCGGACATCCTCATCAAAGTCTCTTCCAGGGGAAAATCTGGGTGCATAAGGAACCTGACAATTTAAGTTTGCGCTCACCGCACAGGCTCCTACATTTGTTTTTAACGGAAGGGTGGCTGAGCCCGGTTTAAAGCACTCGACTCGAAATCGAACGTTGGAGAAATCTGACCGGGGGTTCGAATCCCCCCCCTTCCGCCACTTT
>CALQFT020000036.1 GCA_943329925.2 Opitutus sp. GAS368 | reverse complement strand
TTTCCGGCGCAAACGGAGTTAATCACCGTCTTGTCCGTGGTAGCGCTGTAGCGGCGTGTCCAAATGAGGCCATCAGGCGAGGTGTAAATGACTCCGTACCAACCGGCGGTTTCGCTGAAATCCTGTCCCCCTGCAATAAAACGGGTTCCATCCCAAGTGACGCATTCCAGATACAGGTTCAGCGTCGATTCCGCCACGGTGCGCTCAGTCCAAACGATCCCGTCGGGCGAGGTGCGAATGACGTTGGAGCTTGCCCCAAGTGGGTGCTCTCCCACGGCTACAATGAGCGTGGGACTTGCGGCTACGGCATTAATGATGTCGACGCTGGTCCCGCTGGTGCGCGGTTCAAAGTTCTGCACCGGATCCTTTACCTCGACTGAACGCGAGTCAGACGCGGTGGCACCCTTCATGTCGCTGACGGTGACGCTGACGGTGTAAGTCCCACCGGTGGTGTAGGTGTGGGCGAAGGTTGCGGCGCTATCGCCCGAGCCGCCGGTGAGGGTGCCGTCGCCTGCATCCCAAAAGTAGGCAAGTGTTGCTCCTGTACTGCTGGTGGCATTTGCGGCGAACGTTATAGCCGAGCGTGCGTTAAACGTGGCGGTTCCAGCAGAAATGGAGGTGGTGCAGGAACCGGTGAACGTGCCGGTATGGATTTGCACGTCGAGGTACTTGTTTCCGCCACTGCCGCCGTAACCCACAGGGGTGATGTGCACTCCGGCGGTGGCATCGGAATAGGTGCGGCCGATGTCTAGGCCGGAGTCCGCTTTGCCCACAGTGGTTGATCCCAGCGAGGCCGTTCCGGAGGTAAGAGGGGTGGTGTCTAAGAGCATAGACTTGTCCTGCGAGTTGAGCGAAGGATACCGCTCCCAAAGTAGGTAAGCGCCTTGAGTAAGGTGCTGGTTGTCCGTGTTGGTTGGACGGTAGCCAATCCAGTAGTACTCGGAATTGGAAGTCCCGCCAGAGACAGTGGTTCCTTTGGTAAGCCGCACGCCGCGGAGCGTTCCTGTGGTGAGCTCCGAGTCGATTTGATAAATGCGGTACAAATTGGAGCCCAAAGCGGTGGCGTCCTGCCATTGGGGACTGCTTGCGCCGGCGGAGTCTGAACTAGTGATCCAGCCCAGTTTTTGTTTGGCTTGGGGGTGAAAATGGCCGTTTGGAAGGGTGCCTGCACCCATCACGTCGTAGGGGTCGCCGTACTCCTTTTCGGCACCGGCTCCAACGGCCGAGGAGGTGCCTGCGTCTACTTGCCAGAAATTGGAGTGGCCTAGGCCGTAAACATGGCCCATTTCATGGACGTAGACCTTGGCGTCGTTGTTGCCTTGCATCCAAAAATCTCCACCCCCGACGCTTGCGAGTCCTGCAAGTTTGACTCCATTTCCATAACACCCGATGTCTACAAAGGTGATCCCAACGATGTCATAATCGCCCAAGTCGCCGCCCAAAATACCCACAGTTGCCAGCGTGCCGATGTTGATGGCGGCGTCTGCCTCTGACTTGGTGGTGCGAAACTTCGTCCGCGCATCTTCCAGTAGCGTTGACATTTTACTGGTGTAAGTGCCTGCTGCCACTGAGTCTGATGGTAGCGTGCCTGCGTAGAATGCTGCCGAACCGCCCAGCAGATAAGTGCCGGAACTGACGGTGGTCGTCACGTACGTGTTTCCGTAAGAAAATTGATAGAGTGAGGCGGCCGCCGTCCCCGCATTCGAAGTCCCGTTGATGACCGTTTCCGCGGCGCCTTTGCTTACGAGCGAAGTGTTGGATGTGCCTGACATCGTGGCGCGGATTAAAAACATCTTCTTTGGCGTGCTCGTCCAATCCGTGGCATTGGCGGCGGCTTGCATTTCCGCCGCCGGCAGGTTGAAGGCGTTCCTGCTGCCGCTGGCTCCATCGGCGCTGTAGGGAAGCGAAAAGATCGCCCGCGAACCTGCGTGCGGACCGGGCATGGCGTCCAACTTGGCGATGGCAGCGTCAAATTTGAGCAACTCCTCCGTGCTAGCGAAAGTGAAGCGCTTGCCTCCGGCCAATGCCGTCACCGCTTCGCCCGCAATGGGTTCACCCGTAACAAAACTGCGCTTCGTATCTGGCTGTCCTGCGGGGAACTTTGCCGTCGCGAAGGCTGCCTCCGCCGCGCTTAGGGGTTGAAACACCCCGTCGCGCAGCGCCGCAACTCCATCCAGAGCGATCCCTTGAGTCGGCAGACCCTGCTTGGAATTGACTGCGTTTTTGCCCCCGTACACAAACCCTTGCACCACTTCGCCACTTGCAAATTGGACCTCAATCAAGGCCTGCCGTGCAGTGGGAGAATCATTCGACGAGCTTCCCGGGCCCGGACACACCGGGAACAATTTGTAATTCACCGCCTCACTGAACGGCTTTTCCACCTCAGCTCTCAGTCCGGCAGGGAGCGCCTCCCATTCGTTGAGATGGAGCGCCTGTTGAATGGCGGCCTCCGGGTTGCTTCGGATAAGTTGCGCCATTACGGGGCGGCGGGCCTGCGCTAGAGCGAGGCCGGCTTCAAGTGCGTCTTTTTGCTGTTGGGGCGGGGCTTGCAGATAGTCCGCGAGCCATTGGCGGAAAGCGGCGAGGGGAGGCAATTCTGCGGCGGTGGGCTGCGGAGGGGCTGGGCGAAGCGGGGCATTCGCCAAGGGCGCGGCTGGGGCAGGGGAGGTCCCGGCGGGCTCAGCAAAGTTTGTGGAGGGCGTGGCGGCTGGGCTTTCCGATGTGGGTGCGGGTTGGAAAATACCTGCCTGCCGCATCCCAAAAAGGACGGCAAACAAAGCGCAACTCAATATAAACCAACGAAAAGGAGACCAAATGGGTGTTTGTTTCATGCCGGAAAGTTAGCTAGTGCTGACCGTTCACAATCAGTACATCAGAGGTATGCGTGATGAAGCAGCTTTCATGAAAGTTTCTCACTTATTTTCCCAACCCAAACCCAGCACATCAACCCCGAGGCACTTCAACGGGCCGGGGCGCACCAATATCCCGGGACGCGATCCCGTGAGGCGGGCCATTAGAAGTGCGAGTTCCTCATTTTCTGGTCCTCTCTCGCATTCTTCTGGTAAGAAGTCATAGCGATGTTCATCCCCACTACTCTAATCATGACAACCATTTCCCCCTTCCTGAGCTCTATTTTAATCTCTCTTTTCCTCGGCGCGGCGGCTTGCGCCACGACACTTCCGGAGCCGGCTCCCTTTGCCAAGATGCCGGACGGCACCTCCGTAGAAGTCTTCACACTCAGTAACGCCCACGGCATCAAACTCCGTGCCATGACCTACGGGGCGATCGTGCTCAGTCTGGAGACGCCTGACAAAAACGGCAAAAGTGCCGATATCGTGCTCGGGTACAAGACACTTGCCGAGTACATCAAGGATACACCGTATTTTGGAGCGATTGTGGGCCGGTATGGGAATCGAATTGCCCGCGGCAAGTTCAGCGTTGGTGGTAAAGAGTACACTCTGGCTACCAACAACTTTCCAAGCGAGATGCCCTGTTCTTTACACGGAGGGCTGCGCGGCTTTGATAAGGTTGTATGGAAGGCCGAAGGATTGACCAAGGAAGGCGCTCAGGGAGTGCGCTTTCGTTATGTGAGCAAGGATGGCGAAGAGGGCTATCCCGGCAACCTGACCCTGAGCGTTACCTATTGGCTTACCGACGGCGACGAATGGCAGATCGAATACGAGGCCACCACGGACAAGGCCACACCTGTGAACGTGACGCAGCACAGTTATTTCAACCTCAAAGGTGAAGGAAACGGCGATATTCTCGCTCACAACCTGACCCTCGCCGCGTCCAAGTTTACTCCCGTCACTGCGGGGCTCATCCCCACTGGAGAACTAAAGCCGGTGAAGGGGACTCCGTTTGATTTCACCAAGCCAACCCCCATTGGCTCGCGAATCAAGCAGGAGAACGAACAACTACGCTTTGGCGGCGGCTACGATCATAACTGGGTGCTGGATGAACAAAATGGCCGGCTTTCTCTAGCCGCCACCGTTTATGAGCCCTCCTCAGGACGCGTCTTGGAAGTGCTGACCACCGAGCCCGGCGTCCAGTTTTATTGCGGCAATTTTCTGGATGGCACCCTCACTGGAAAGTCCGGCAAACCCTACGGCAAGCGAAACGGGTTTTGTTTGGAGACACAGCATTATCCTGATTCACCGAATCAACCGACTTTTCCGAGCACGATTCTGGAGCCCGGCAAAGTATTAAAGAGCACAACAGTTTACCGCTTCAGCAGTCACTAACCACCACATCAAGCGTGTGGAAATGTCCTTCCGCTGGCTTTGCCTTATGTCGGAATTCCCGAATACACGCACTTCTTCTTGTCGCTTGCATATTGGTCTCTCCTCTGGAGGAATCTTTTTCGCCTAGTTTACAACATTACCCCAATCGTATGCGTTCCCTCCTGCTCTTTCCCTTCGTAATTGCCTCCGTAGCTGTGGCGGCTGATTTGCCCGCCATCCCGGCTCAGCCCATCGCCCAGAAAAAGGAGCTTCTTTTTTCTGACGACTTCCAAGGAGCCGAACCCGCCAAGGTCTGGCAAAAAGTCGTTCCCACCTTCACTGTTGAAAATGGCGTCCTCAAGGGGACGCAGACCCGCGACGTGGAAGTCCCTGCCGCAGATGGTAAGCCCGCGTCGAAGCCGCATGCCGCCGTGCATGGTTTGGAGATTCCGACAAAGGACAGTGTGGTGGAAGTGAAAATCCGTTTCGAAGGCGCCAGCATGATCGACGTTGAGTTCGATGATCGCGCCTATACAGGCTCGCATTACGGGCATCTTTGCCGGGCGCAGGTCCGCCTCTCCGGCGTCACTCTCATTGATGAGCGGGACGGAGGAATGCGCAACGACATCCGCGAAATGGGCAATGACCCAACCAAAAAGGAAGAGCGCGCCAAACTGTTGCAGGGACGCAGCGTGACTTATCCTGCGGCTTTTGAGGCCCGCAAATGGTACACGCTTCAGGTTGAAACCGTCGGGGACGCCATGCGCGTTTCCATGGATGGCAAGCCCGTTGGCTACCTGAAGTCCTCAGGTATCGGCCATCCCACCAAATCCAAGATCGAGCTCGGCGTGGCTGGGAAGGACGGCCTGTTTGATGACATCAAGGTTTGGAGCGCCGAAGCCGTTAAGTAGCAACGGGGCAACCCGTTTTAGGGGCGTAATACCTAATCTTGAAGAAAACTGGTCCTTCTCTCCCGGCTCCGCTCTCCCAAGTGCTGCGGTCTTTTAATCATCCATAAACCTAAAAGTGATGGTATAAGGTTTCGCTGTGGCTGGTGCCGTCGAATCCTTATATTTGCAGGCTTGCACTTAAGCAGCTGAAGGACTTTATCAAAAGGAGTGAGCCTCTCCCCACTCTCCTCCTTCAATTCCTCGGCGCGTCTTTCGAGAATCGCCGGTCTTCCTTGTCTTCTTGTCCTCTCTGGTTTCGCCGCGCAAGTGCAGGCGAAATCCGAGGTGCTGGAGATATCGGCCGCTACCACCGCGCAGCTCCCGCAAGGCAAGGAGGCCGACGGGATTATTGGCGATTTCGTCCTGCGTAATGATCGCATCGAGGCTGTTATCAGCGGCAACCTGCCTCTGCGCCGGGCCAACATGTCGACTTTTTACGGCGCGGATGGAATCACGCCGGGGTGTCTGTATGACCTGACCCTGTGCGGGGCTCAAAACGATCAGATCACGGTTTTTACTCCGGCATTTCAGCAGGGAGCGGTTTCCTGGGTGCGGATTGTTGAGCCTTCGTCTGCGGAAGTGGCTTCTGTGGAATGCGTGGTGACTGCGGCCTCAGGTGGCGGAGTTTTTCGAAAGCACGTCTACAGCCTGCAGGATGGTTGGCAGGGGCTGTTGGTGACCACAACGCTGCGCAACGAGAGCGAGGCGCCGAAGAAGGTTGTTTTCGAGGATCGCTGGACGAATTTCCTTAAAACTGGCGTCGCTCCCGGCGGCATCCTCTGGGCGGATGCCGTGGATCCCGACGACCGTTGCGGGTACGCGGTCGGCCCGCTGCAGGATCCCTCAGGCGCGCTTAAGCGGGCTTCCGGGGAACTGGCGCCTGGTGAAAGTGTAACGTACACGCGTTTTCTAAGTGTGGGCCATTCCCCTACGGAGGCCGTCAACGAAGTCGCTCGCAAGCAGGGGCTGACCTCAAAACTGTCCGGCGCGGTGCTCGATGCGGAGGGCAAGCCGGTCAAGAACGCGGCGGTTTGGGTGCGCCCGAGTTTTTCCGTGGAGCTTCCGGCAACCACCAAGCCCCGCTCCAACCAGCCCGACTTCAACGGACACCTTGCGGGAATCGCCTATGTGGACGCTTCCGGTAAATTTGAGGCCATCCTGCCTCCGGGCGCTTACGAACTCACCGCCACGGCCCCGGGACGTGCTGGTATTCAGCTTGCCGTTGCATGTAAGGCTGATTCAAACGTTGCGGCAAATTTCAATCTGGGCGCTGCCGCTGGAATTTCCTTCGAGATCCAAGATGAAAAAGGCGTGTCAATTCCCTGCAAGGCGCAGTTTCTCGCGTTGCCCGGCACTGAGGCGCTAAATCTTGGACCCGAGCAGCGGGCGCACGGATGCCGGGATCAATATCACAGCGAGCGCGGTCGTTTCGAGGTTGCCCTTCCTGCGGGACGCTACCATGTCGTGGTGACTCGCGGAATTGAGTATAGCCATCTGGAACAGGATGTTGAACTCCTTGCGGGAAAGCAGCTGCGCATCGCTGGAACGCTTAAGCGTCTGGTCGATACACACGGTTGGGTCAGCGCGGACTACCACACGCATTCCACCCCCAGCGGTGACAATGTGTGCGGTACCGCCGATCGCCTCATTAACCTCGCCGCCGAACACATCGAATTTGCTCCCACCACCGAACATAATCGCATCTACAACTGGCGCCCCGAAATTGAGCGACTCGGTCTGGCCCCGTTTTTGCAGACGGTCATCGGGATGGAGTCCACCGGAAGCAAGGCGCACTTTAATTCGTTTCCGTTTGAGCCCGTTCCGTTTACGCAGGACAATGGCGCTCCTGTTTGGAACGCCGATCCCCGGGTTAACGCGCTTACATTGCGCGAATGGCAGAAGGTGGAGCCGGATCGTTGGGTGCAGATCAATCATCCCGATTTGGTCGCTAACTTCTTTGCACCGCGCGGAACCGGTGACAAGGAAGGTGGTTACGCCGGTCTAGTCCAACTTATTAACGGGTATGAAACCCAGAACTACAGCGCTTCGCATTTGCTGGATGGCACGCCGTTTTCCATCACACGCGGCGCAAGCGGCAACGAAACGATATCCTGGCATCGCGAATTTTTGTGGCTCCAAATGCTCAATCAAGGTCGCCATACCAACGCAGTCGCCGTCACAGACTCGCACAGTGTCTTTGGTAATGGGGTGGGCGGGTGGCGGATGTACATGCCCTCGGCTTCGGATGAGCCCGCTAAAATCGACTGGCGTGAAAATGTGCGTGCCGCCAAAGAAGGCCGCTCTTATCTGACCACCGGGCCCTTTCTACAAGTCACCACCCCCGATGGCACCGGTCCTGGAGGCACCGTTCAGTCCAAGGGAAAGCCCATCAAATTACAGGTCCGGGTGCAGTGCACCGATTGGATCGACATTGATCGGGTTCAAGTGCTCGTCAACGGCCGTGCCTCCAAGGAGCTGAATTTTACGCGCGCGAGCCATCCCAGCTTCTTCAAGGACGGTGTGGTGAAGTTTGAACAGGACATTGAAGTTCCGTTAAAGGCTGCTGCGCATCTCATAGTAGTCGCTTGTGGAGAGCATTTTACTCTGCAGACGGGCTACGGCTCCAGTCCCCAGGCATCCATTCATCCTTTGGCTTATCACAACCCTATTTGGGTGGATGTGGACGGGCGCGGGTACACCCACAACGACGACCCCCTTGATTTTCCAGCTACGGGCCAGCGCGTCAGCGTGGAGGACGCCAAGTCGTTTTTGCAAGGCAAGTCCAAGACGCCTTAGAAGCCGCTTTTCCCCGGACAACGGCGGGCAGGGAGCTCGCCTCGGCTTCGATGCTCGACGTTCCCGGTGGCTCTGGTTTTCTAGATTCATGTCACCTTTTTTTCTAGAACTCGGCCAGACCGTGGCCGAGCGTTGGCAGGCACTCAACTTCGACCCTGCCGCCTTTCCGTCCCTCGCCCGCCTTGCACTGGAGGAGCGCCCTCCCTCGGCACATGTTGAACTCGCGGAGTTGCTTCACGAGTTTCTCTCCGAAGACGCCCAACCCACGCAAAGTCAATCGGGGTTTGGCCAGCCGGAGCTCATCGTGTTTGAGCATCCCCGTTTTTATATCCAGCTTTTGTTTTGGTTGGATGGAACTACGGACATTCACCAGCACACCTTCTCCGGCGCGTTCCATGTGATGGAGGGCTCGAGCATTCATTCGCAGTTCGCTTTTTTGGAGCCGGAACCTGTTTCAGCGCACCTGCAACTCGGACGGTTGGAGCGCCTGGAGACTCAGTTGTTGGAAAAAGGTGAAACGGTGGAAATTGTCTCAGGTAAAGGGTTTGTGCATGCGCTTTTTCATCTCGAAACGCCATCCATCACCGTCGTGGTTCGCACCCACACCGATCCGGGCTCCGGTCCGCAATTCACCTACCTGCCCCCACACCTTGCCGTGGATCCGTTTCAAAACGATTCCCTCACCACCCGACGCAAGCAACTGCTCGACGTACTGGAGAATATCGGAGACCCCTCTTACCCTGAACTCGTGTGCGAAATGCTCCAGAGGCTCGATTTCGAGCGCGGCTTTTTTATCCTTCAAAATGGGATGGTCCATCTCCAGGCGAGCGGCTTCTGGGATGAGGTATGGGCTGTTTTTGAGGCCAAACACGGCCGCCTCGCCGACTTCGTGCGCCCAACACTCCAGGAAATTCTGCGCCGCGACGCGCTCGTGGGGCTGCGAGGATGTGTGCTGGAGGTGGAGCACCGCTTCTTTCTGGCGCTGATTTTAAACAACCTCGATCGCAAGGATTTGCTGCGGCTCGTGGGGCTCCGTTATGAAGGCGATCCGGCGGAAACGGTGGCTCGCTGGCAGGCCGAATTAGAAGAGGGCCACGAAGACGCCGCTTGGGTGTTGGAGGGGGCGGCGTCGGTTCTGAACTGAGGGCAGGGACAGGAAAAGCAGGGGAGCGCGATACTACGCTCCGTAGAGTTTCACGGGGGTAACTTCAACGGAATGCTTGTCGTTGCTCACGTACACGGCGCCGTCCTGCACGGTGATTTGCAAACTCATCGTGCGCTCGGCGAGAGCTGCCAGAGCTTGGCTTTGGTCTTGAGGCACCTGCCAGACCCAGAGGTTTTGCGCGCGGCTGAGCTTGTTGGCGATGCCGTCCCACCAAGTGTGGGTGCCGTAGTTGTAGACGCTCACCTTGGCGACGCGGGCGCTTGCGCGCAGGAGACGTTTGTCATCGGGCTGCCCCAGTTCAATCCAGTGCAAAAGTCTGCCGGTCAAGTCTTTTTGCCAAATGGCAGGTTCGTCTGCGTCCCACATGTCCTTGGCAAATTCCAGCGGTCCTTGGTCGTCATTGGGCGGCATGTTCAAGGCGAAGGCCAGCAGGCGGTTCATAAGGCGCTCGTTATTTTCCGAGGGATGCTGCGCGATGACCGTGCTTTGGGTGAGGTAGATCTGACGGTCGAGGTCCGATAATTCGAGGGTTGCCTTGCAGATAGTTGCCTTGATTGCCATGAGGTGGTGTTTGGGGGAGACGGTGTTGAAAATTCTGTGGAGTAGTAAAATGGAAAAGCCCGGAGACAGATGGGAATATAGACTCCCTCCCGCGCTCCGGGCTGCTTTATAATTAGGCCTGCGGTACTTAAGGCGCGGTGGCGATCACTTTCTCGGAAATCACCGTCTCGCTACTCGCGGCGGGTTTGGCTTCCGAGGGTTTTGCTGCGGGTGTGTGCGGTTGGACTTTCCAGAAACTGCGCGCGAACTTGGCCCAGTGTTCCAAGATTTCCTTGGATTGCGTGCTTCCTGTTTCTTCCAAATGTTTGGAAATCAGCGGCTTTAAAAAAGCCTCGTCTTGCGCGTTAAGGCGGGCGATCACCACCAAGCCGGTGTTGTATAGATCCTCAAACCGATTGTGCAGGTCCAGTACGAAGGCCAAGCCGCCGGTCATCCCTGCCCCGAAGTTCTTGCCCGTGTCGCCCAGCACGACAACCGTGCCGCCGGTCATGTATTCGCAACCATGGTCGCCGATGCCTTCGACAACCGCCAGCGCGCCGGAGTTACGAACCGCAAAACGTTCTCCACCGCATCCGTTTACGAAGAGCTTTCCGCCCGTGGCTCCGTACAAACAGGTGTTGCCGATAATCGAGTTCTGGTGCGCCTTAAACCGGTGGCGAGGGGAGGGGCGCACAACGATTTCGCCACCGCTCATTCCTTTGCCCACGTAGTCGTTGGCCTCGCCGGTGAGCACCAGGCGGACGCCCGGGGCCAGAAAAGCACCAAAGCTCTGTCCTGCACTACCTTCCAAAAGAAGTTCGAGCGTGCCTTCGGGCAAGCCTTCCTCTCCCCATTGGTAACCGATTTCTCCGGAGACCTTAGTTCCCACGGAGCGGTTGGTGTTGCGTACCTTGTACTTCAGGCTGACGGGCTGATGGTCGGTGATCGCGTCCTTTGCGTCTTGCAGTACGGCGTCGTCCAGGGGCGCCTCGTGCATCGCGTTGTTGCGGCTGCGAGTGCAGTAGCGCGGTTGGGTCGGGTCGGCGGCCGCGACATCCACCAGAAGACGCGAGAGGTTGAGTGTGTTGGCTTTGGGATGATCCGCAACGAAGCGTTGTTTGAGAAACTCGGTGCGCCCGATGATTTCCTTGAGCGAGCGTACTCCGAGGCCCGCGAGGATTCCTCGCACTTCTTCGGCAACGCCATTGAAGAAGGTTACGAGCATGTCGGGCGTGCCCTTGAACTTGGCGCGTAGGCGCTCGTCCTGACTGGCGATTCCAACGGGGCAAGTGTTGAGATGGCATTGCCTTACATACACACAACCCAGCGCAATGAGCGCAGCGGTTCCAAAGTTGAACTCCTCAGCGCCAAGAATCGCCGCGCGTACAATGTCGATGCCAGTGCGCATCCCGCCGTCAGTACGGAGCACTATTCGGTTGCGTAAATTGTTCATCATGAGCACCTGTTGTGCTTCCGCGACGCCGAGTTC
This sequence comes from Opitutus sp. GAS368, assembly GCA_943329925.2. Lineage (GTDB taxonomy): Bacteria > Verrucomicrobiota > Verrucomicrobiia > Chthoniobacterales > Chthoniobacteraceae > Chth-196. The sequence continues at coordinate 14,222 of CALQFT020000036.1, read as the reverse complement.
CCAGGGCGTTCCGGCGTTCTTGACCGAGGAAAGCGGCGAGGCACCCGTGCCGCCATCGTGGCCGGAGATGAGCACGATATCGGCGTGCGCCTTCGCTACTCCAGCCGCCACGGTCCCTACGCCAGCTTCCGCAACGAGCTTCACGCAGACTTTCGCGCGCGGGTTGACCTCCTTGAGGTCGTGGATCAACTGCGCCAAGTCTTCGATGGAATAAATGTCGTGGTGCGGGGGCGGCGAAATCAGCATGACTCCGGGCACGGTGTGTCGCAGTCGAGCGATAAGGGCAGTGACCTTATGGCCAGGCAACTGCCCGCCTTCACCAGGTTTTGCACCCTGCGCCATTTTGATTTCAATTTCCTTGGCGCTAGCAAGATACGCTGCAGTCACTCCGAAACGTCCGCTGGCTACTTGCTTGATTGCCGAATTGGCGAGATCTCCGTTTTCGCGCCGCTTGAAGCGTTCGGGGTCTTCGCCGCCTTCACCGGAGTTGGACTTGCCGCCGATGCGGTTCATTGCAATGGCAAGCGCCTCATGGGCTTCCGGGCTCAATGCCCCAAGCGACATTCCAGCAGACGTGAATCGCTGGCGAATATCTTCCACGGATTCAACTTCTTCCAGCGGCAGTGGCGCTGCCTTGGGCACCAGGTCCAGCATGTCCTTAAAGGAAATAGGCTGCTGCGCCCGCACTGCTTCCACGTATTTTTTATAATCCTCGGGATTGTTCGTTTTTACAAATGAGTGGAAGGATTGGATCACGGGCGGCACCACCGCGTGGCGTTCGCCGGAGCGGCGGAATCGGTAATAGCCTGGGTCATCCAGTTGGGCCTCTTTGCCTTCCGTTGGAGCGCCTGCGTAGCCTTTGGCATGGCGGGCGAGGGATTCGTGTGCAATCTCAGCAAACCCGATGCCGGAGACTTGTGAAGGCGTGCCAGTGAAGCAGCAGTCAATCACGCTGCCATGGATGCCGATGGCTTCAAAGATCTGTGCGCCGTGATAGCTGGCAAGCACCGAGATGCCCATCTTGGACATTATCTTTAAAATTCCGTCTTCCAAGGCTTTGCGGATGTTGAGAAGCGCCTTCTCGTAGGTGATCGCGGAAATTTCAGCCTTGAGCGCCTGTGCCTTTGCCAGTTTGTCCGCATCTACTCCAGCTTTTGTAACACTGGCTTGTGCAGAGATTTGAAGCTGCTCGAGGAGTTCGCGCGCCGTCTCCAGTGCAAGGTAGGGGCACACCGCGCTGGCTCCGTACCCGATTAAACAGGCAATCTGATGCGTGTCGCGTGCCTCTCCGGTTTCACATATAATACTCGCCTTCATCCGCTTACCTGAGCGGATCAACTGATGGTGGACCGCCCCAGTGGCCAGCAACATCGGCACCGCGACCTGATCGTGGTCCACTGTGCGGTCGGACAAAATGAGGGTGCGAACCCCGGTGGCGACGGCGTGTTCCGCTTCTGCACAAAGGCGTTGGATGGCTTTCTCCAAACCCGCAGCGCCCTCAGCCAAGGGCCATGTCGCCTTCAAGATCGCGTGCGGATGGTCTTCTTTTTCAAGGTGTTTAAGGGCTTCAAGCTCGTGCTCCAGCAACACCGGGGATTCCAGTTGCACCAGACGCGCATGCTCGGGGGATTCCGTCAGTAGATTACGCCGCCAACCCAGATGCACGGTGAGGGACATCACCAGCTTCTCGCGGATCGGGTCGATTGGGGGGTTGGTGACCTGTGCGAAGAGTTGTTTAAAGTAGGTGTAAAGCAGGCGAGGCTGCAGGGAAAGAACGGCGAGGGGAGTGTCATCTCCCATGGAACCAACGGCTTCCGCCGCATTTTGGACCATGGGTTTGAGGATCATCTCCAACTCCTCGCTGGAATATCCAAAACCAAGCTGCCTCTGGGTAAGGGTTAAAATGTCGAGCGGTGCGCCCGGTTCGCTGGGAATTGGGCCGCAACGTTGCGCCAGCTGAATGAGGTGCGCCTTGAGCCATTCTCCGTAGGGATGCTCGTTGGCCAGTTGCTCCTTGATCTCCGTGTCGTGCATGAGCCGCCCAGCCGCCGTGTCAATCGCCACCATTTGTCCCGGCCCAAGACGCCCCTTCTCCACGATCTTTGCCTCGTCAAACTCGATGGTGCCGACTTCGGAGCCCAGCGAAAAGATGCCGTCCTCGGTGAGCTTGTAACGTGATGGACGCAATCCGTTGCGGTCCAAGCAAGCCCCGACGGTCCTGCCATCAGTAAAGACGAGGCAGGCCGGGCCGTCCCAGGGCTCGTTGAGGCAAGCTTGAAACTGGTAAAAGTCGCGCAATTTCTGGGACATGCGACGGTCGCTCTTCCAGGCTGGGGGCACGAGCATCGTCATCGCATGGAGTAGATTGCGTCCGGAAAGAACCAGCGCCTCCAATGCGTTGTCCAGTTCTGCCGAATCCGAGCCGCCGGGCTGGATAATGGGCTTAAGCAGGTCGATATCTGCTCCCCACTGGTTGGCCTCCAACTCTGCTTCCCGAGCCGCCATCCAGTTCACGTTTCCGCGCCGAGTGTTGATTTCCCCATTGTGGCACAGTATCCGAAAGGGTTGGGAGAGCGGCCAAGTGGGGAATGTATTCGTTGAGTAGCGCTGGTGGTAGGTGGCAATCGCCGTTTCAAAATCAGGGTTTTGCAGATCCCGATAAAACTTCTGGAGTGAAGGGGATATAAGCAAGCCCTTGTAATTGATAACCTTGCTCGAAAATGACGGGATGTAAAAGTGGCGAATCTTGTCCCCCGCAGCGCGCTTTTCAATTTCGTTCCGGCACAGAAACATGCGCCGCTCAAAGTCCTCGGCTGAAATGCCCTCTGGTTTGCCCACAAGCACTTGCTCTATACGGGGAAGCGTCGAGGCAGCCTTTTCCCCCAGCACGTTGATGTTAATTGGCACCTCGCGCCAGCCGAATAAAAACAGGCCCCGCTGTTCGAGTACCTCCTCGATAATCGCCTTGGCCCGAGCCTGTGCATAGGCGTTGTCGTGCGGCAGGAAAATCATTCCTACGCCGAGGTCCGCGTCGTTGTAAAGTTGGTGGCCAAGCCGTTGTACCTCAGCTTTGAATAGCTTCGTGGGAATCTGGGTCACCACGCCCGCTCCGTCGCCGGTTTTTGCGTCAGCATCCACAGCGCCGCGGTGTGCGAGAGCACAGAGCGATTGCAGGGCGTATTGCAGGACTTGGTTGGAGCGCTGGCCGCTGACTTGGGCGATGAATCCCACGCCACAGGCATCATGCTCTTGCGTAGGTGAATAAAGGGATTCGACCCCCTTGGTGGAGTCCAGGATGACGTGATTCATGGGAGCGTTGAAGGTTCGATCCCGGGGGGTGGACGCCTTACAGTAGGTCTTGGATGGGGCAGTTCAAGACAATTTTATAGGCTTATGTGCTGCAAATAGGACACGCTTTAAGTGTTAAGTGTATAAAAATGGACAAAAAGAGTTATTTTTTGTCGTAAATTTGGCTCCCTGGTGTGAGGTTTCTCTTCCTGCCCCTTACCCTCCATCCCATGCACGATTTTCCCCACCGCGCCGACTCTGTGCGCGAACTCGATGAACAGGAGCGTAAAATCCTCCGCGCTCTGGTTCGTGACCCGCGTCAATCCGACAATTCCATTGGCGAAGCCGTCGGCGTCAATATCCGTACAGTGAGCCGCAAACGGCAGCGTTTGGAGCAGGATGGGATTCTAGCGTATTACGCGGATGTGAACTTGGGCGCCTCAGGCTCCGGGCAGTACAAGACGCGGCATCTTTACACCATCAAGTTTCGCCTCGGGGTGACTTACAAACAGCTCTTGGAGGATATTCAGAGGGAGCCGGCTGTGCGCTCTGTTTTCACGGAAGTACTCTACGAGAGCCACATTGCGGAGATTGACGGAAAGTTGGCGATGCTGCTGTTCATCGACGGGGAAAACGACCTGGACATTGTGCAAACCGTGCAGGAGAAGCTGATTCCGAGTCTCCGGCGCAATCACGGAGAGGACTCTATTGAAGAAGTCAGCACCGTGCGGATCCTCTCCCAAGTAAGGGCGCTTCGGAACTACGTGCTCCCAGTTAACATGCAAGCCGGCGCTTTGCGGGATGATTGGCCGGAGGAGGCAATCTACGTGGGCCGATAGGGCCGTGGGAGCGAAGATGGGGGCCTTCCCAAGGTCAACCTCGGGAAGGGGAATGATACCCTCTCTTTTATTTATGGATGATTAAAAGAGATGGTATGAGACGGAATAGTTCTGTTCTTTGAGCTGTGGCGTGGTTTGGGAGATTGAGCAATGCAATGTAGATCACCACGGCTTCGGGCACTTCTGGCGATCGACGAAAAGCGCGCCCGCCTGCGTGCGTTGCAGTCGAGGCAGACAGCGCCGTTGACCCGATCAACGGAGCGCCCTCTTTAGCATCATCAAGCCACTACGACTCACCTCTAGAGTTCTTTGATGAAAATGTTACGGAACTCCACCGCATCCTTGTGATTCTGCAGGGTGATTGGTCCCTCCGCTGGGATGTCTTTGACGCGTGCGCCCGTAATAATCTCCGTGCCATTGAGCGTCACATCCACTCGGTCACCGCGTAGCGTGATGATGAAACGGTTCCATTCGCCTGGGCCTTTGTCCGCGCGGATGCTGGGCATGGTCTTTAGGCGTTCTTCCTTCGTGGTGCTGAGATCTTTGAATTTTGTGCCTACCTCGCCACTGCCGCAGGGTTGGCACCAAATGTTGACTTGGGCCAACCGTACGCCACGCAAGTAGATGCCACTGTCGCCCCAAGTGAGGTTGTCCTTCATGATGACCTTGCCCTCGGCGTCCATGTGAAACTGACCGTCGTCCGTAAGCCACTGATGTGGCTTTACCTCGGGTTTGCCCATAAGTCGCCAGTCGATCATTAGAGTGAAATCCTTGAAGCTGCGCGTGGTGGACAAGTTGTAGTCTTTGCCGCTGACTCGCTTTGGTTCATCGGTGCGTAAGTGAATCACACAATCCGTGATCTCCCACACTCCATTGAGATGCGGCGGGTTATCCCAGTTAGCCCAGGTTTTACCATCGAAGAGCGCGGTGAAGCCCGTGGTGTCAGCCTTTTCGTTCGCAGGTTCGGCAGCGAGGCAAGCGCTTACAACGAAGAGCATTGAGAGGCGCAGGAGTATTTTCATGGAGCGGCGAGGGGATTGTCGGGAAACCGGCAGTTCTACCTCAATAATGTCGTGCTGTGGTGTCGGGCCAACTGGATCCGTTTGGCTTGGAAACCGTACCCGCTTATTTGCGCCAAACCCGAACCTTGTGGTTTTCACTGTCTCCAATAAATACCGCGCCGTCTTTGTCCACAAAAACTCCGTGCGGCCTCGCTAATTGACACTTGAGCGGATCGCCCCCGTCCGGACCATCTCCCTTTGTGCCGTCACCCACCAGCACCTCTAGTGTGCCTTTTTTTACGTCAATGTACCGGATCGAGTGGGACTCTGTATCCGCCAGATACACGTTTCCCTCTAGGTCGAGACTCACACACTTCGGTCCGGAAAGGGTAGCCTCCAGCGCTGGGCCGCCGTTGCCTGTAAACCCGTTTTTACCCGTGCCTGCGATACGCCTAAGGGTGTTTGTGTTCGGATCTAGCAATAAAACAACATTACCTTCGCGCAGAGCAAGATAACATGTGCCATTAGGGGCAAAAGCAAGGGCGCGCGGGCCGTTCACCGCCGAGCCTGTGATTGGGGACCCATCCGGCGCGGTTTTCTTTTCCCCTGAGCCGCACCATGTCGAGATGATGCCTGTTCGCATATCAATTTTACGAACTCGATGGTTGGCGATGTCGCACACATAGAGATCTCCATTTCCATCAAAGGCGATGCTGTGGGGTTCGTTGAATTGAGCCTCCGTCGCGGCCCCTCCGTCTCCGCTGAATCCCTGTTTGCCTGTGCCAGCGATGGTCGTGATCTCACGGGTCCGAGCATCTACTCTCCGCACACAGGCAGTTGCGACGTCCACAATAAACAAGTTTCCCGCTCGATCCCATGCCAACTCGTAAGGCATGCCTACGGCGGCCTCATTAGCGGGTTTGCCGTCCCCTAGATACCCAGATTTCGCACTGCCTGCATAGGTTTCCACATTCCCATTTGCATCGATTCGGCGAACCCTATGGTTGGCCATATCGCAAAAGTAAAACATCCCGTCTGGACCTCGCGCGACGCCGAAGACGTTGTTGATTTGAGCCGCAGTTGCTGGGCCTCCGTCCCCCGAATAACCTTTGATACCGTTACCTGCAAAGGTGGTTACTGTGGCCGCTGGTGCAGTGGTAAACGCGCAGGCAATCAGCAAAAATAAAGTTACGCCAAGTTTCATTCACAGAGACTATTCCTATTTGTTTCAATTCCAAGCTGAAGTGCCAAATGAACTTCAGAAGGGGTGAAAGAACCATTTTGGTTTGCCCCTGAAGTGGGAGGCTATCCCAACTGCTAACTGGGCATCTCGCCGGTGGATTCCGATAATGACGGCATCCCTGATGAATGGGAGAGGTCCCACGGCCTAAATACCAGTGACTCGAGCGACGCCAATTTGGCGGGCAAGAATGGGTATACCAAGTTGGAAGAATATCTAAACGGCTTAGTTTCGCCCAATCAGGATTGAAGCGGAATTCGCTTATGAGCCCCAGCCCAGGGCGTTAACGAGCGGTTTGAATCCGGTTACTTCTGGGCGTGCCAGTGCTCGTCAAAGAAGCCGGCGTTGACGACTTCACCCGGGTTTTTGGCGTCCGGAGGAGTGTTGAGGTTGATGATCGCCCAATCTGGGAGTTTGGCCGTTTGCTGGGCGTTGTTGAGGAGCGCCTCCTCACGCATGGTCGGTCCACTGTTGAGCACGATGTAGTGGGCTGGATTCGACGGATTGGGGTAAATGAGTACGGGGGCGTGTTCGGCTGCCGCGTAGGTTTGGCCGCCGAAGACGAGTTTCTCGCGAGTCCATTGCAGCGGAAGGTTGGGGAGGAGTTTGGCCAGCGCCGTGTTACTGCTGGGATCCCCCCAGAGGATGAGGTTGGAATTCGCCACGTCTTCAGGGGTAATGGCGGTGTCGTCTTTGACCTTCACATCGCCTCGGAACACTTTGCGCCAAAATGTGATGGCGTGTTCCATCTCTGCCTTAGTCCAGGCACCGACTTTTTCGTTTATCGGTATGCCTGTTGGCCGGATGAAAACGAAGTTCCCCATGAAGGCATGGTCGATTGGACCACAAACTTCAGGATGTTTTGTTGCTATCGCAACTTTCGGAGCGAGCGTCCCTGCGATCCAGGTGTTGCCTTCGCGATGAAACTGGAGCCCTGCTTTGTTCCAATTCGCGGGCAGCGCCTGTCCGTCAAGAGTCACGCCCTTGATCCGATCGCCGGGTTGTCCCGTCTGGAATGGGGAGTCGAGTTGGAGGGCTGTCACGTTTTTGGTCGCGACGACGATTTTTGCACCGTCCACTTCGGCTGTCACATCGGCGCGCTCCCATTCTTTGAGTAGCCCGTCCACTTTGACCCATTCCATTTGCGGATAGATCAGTGTGTAAGTCGTAAACCGCACCTTCTTCGGTTCCGGTTCACGTCCTTTGAGCGCTGCGCCTGTGACGATTTCTTCGATCTGGGGTTTTGAATCGGCGTGATACTTGTGCGGGGTTTGCGGCCCGATGAGGTGCGGGATCGTGATGCCTTCTTTTTCCAAAAAGCGGATCATTATGTCGGCCGCTTGTTTTTGGCCGTCGATCTCGCCTGAGTACGCCACTGTGGTCGTGTTGGAGAGGTTCGCGGAGTAAACGGTGGAATCGTACCAACGCCAGAGCATTTGCTCCCACCAGGGGGGCGGCGTTTTTCCATCGGCGAAGACTTTGCTGAACTCGGCGGTTTCTCCAAAGCCTGCGCCTGGAGCGACTGCGGCCCAAAGTCCGGCGAAATGCGTGCCGAACTGCCAGGCACTTGCTCCGCCCATGGAGAAGCCGCGAACGCTGATCCGGTTTGAATCAATTTTGTAATGGGTGCGCGCATTTTCGAGCGCCTCGAAAAGATCCATTTCCCCGGCAAATTTATTTGCACAGCAGTAACGTCCGTATGGATGCAGTACTATGGCTCCGGGAGGTGTGAATTCACCTTTGCTTTTGAGTCGGTCGGCGACGAAGGCCAGTTCCGTGGATTTTTCGGCGCGGCCGCGGAACCAGAAGTCGAGACGGCGTGGCGTTTTTTCTTCGGGTGTCCAGTCTTCGGGGATGATGAGTCCGTAGGGTTGCACGGAGCCGTCGATTTTGGAGACATAGCCTCGCACGACAAGGCCGGTGGCGGAATTCCAAGTTGGTTTGCCTTCGCGCAGTTCTTTTGCGCGCTGCATTCCAAGTTCGAGCTGCTGTTTGGCGGAGCCGATGAGGTTTGGGGTGAAGAATTCGTCGTACTTAAGAGCCCAGTCGACGGCTTTTTGGAAAATAATAACGTCGGGCACCAGCGCGAGCATCTCGGGTTTTCCTTTGAGTTGCGTGCGCAGGGCGTCGATTTCCTTGGTGAGCGTTTCAACCCCGGCGTTCAGCGATGCGCGATCGGCGTCGGGGACGGGAACTCCGGGGGGCGGAACGGGTCTGACCTCGGCTGCCACAGCGGGGGGCGTAAGGAGCAGAGCAAGAGCAAGGGGACGGATTTTGGAGAACATGGCGATTTGAATAGTCGAATTTGCCCTATACAAGTCCAGTGCGGAGTTTTGCTGAGTGTGGCAATGGTGTTGGGTCTGGTATGGGCGGTCGCAGGGTGGGGATCTTTACGGAATCTCCGACTTCTGTTTGAAGTTGGGGTACTCGGATCGAGGGGTCACCATACCAAGGCTGATTATCTGGTCACTTAACGGGACCAGATTTTTAAGATCGCGGAATTTTCAGCAACTCGACAACTTCATTGGGTCTGTCCTTTGGATCACCCCAAATCCTCCTCCCTTGTGAACATGAACATTACCCGTCGCTCTGCCATTCAACGTACTGCCGTGCTCGGCCTCGCCAGCGTACTGCCCTCCACCTTCCTTCCAGGTTCCCTCCGCGCGGCAAACGCGGCGGGCCGCAAGTTGCGCGTCGCCGTAGTGGGACTGGGCCGCGGCATGGGACACGTGGCCGCGCTGCTCAACCTCAAGGATGTGGAGGTTGCTTGGCTGGCCGAAGTGGACTCCCTGCGCTTGGAGAAAGGTTTGAAGGCTGTTGAAGCCAAGCAGTCGACGCCGTGCCAAGGCGTGAAGGACTTTCGTAAGTGTTTGGAAGATAAAAGTCTGGACGCTGTTTTTATCGCCACTCCAAATTTCTGGCACACCCCCGCAGCCCTCCTCGCCATGCAGGCAGGAAAGCATGTCTACGTTGAAAAGCCGGGGAGCCAGAACCCGCACGAGGCGGAGCTCATTGTCGCAGCCTCCAAGAAATATGACCGCTTGGTGCAAATGGGCAACCAACGTCGAACGTGGATGCGCGAGGCGATCGAGGCACTGCATGGCGGAGCGATTGGAGAAGTTCACTTTGCCCGTAGCTTTTATAATGCATCAAGAAAGGCGATCGGACAGGGAGCCCAAGCGGCTGCGCCCGATTTGGATTTTAACCTATGGCAGGGGCCCGTTGCGGATGAGCGCGATATCCGCTCCTTTGTTCATTACGACTGGCACTGGCTTTGGCATTGGGGCAACGGCGAATTAGGCAACAACGGGATCCATCATTTGGACATCCTGCGATGGGGCCTGAAGGTGCGCTACCCCAGTCGCATCACCTATAACGGTGGCCGCTATTGGCATTCCGACAAACAGGAAACCCCGGACACGGGTACGGCGACTTTTGATTTCGGCAAGGTCGGGATGGAATGGGTGCAGAGCAGCTCCATGCCACGCGCGGCGGAGAAGCCGCTGGCAGAGTGTTTATTCTACGGCGAAAACGGCACGTTCGCCATTACCGGTTCTGCTTGGACTGTGTACGATCCAAAAGGCGTCAAGGTAAGCGAAGGGAAAGGACCCGGTGGCGGCGACGTGGCCCACATTGGCAACTTTATAAACGCTCTCCGAGGGGAAGGTTCTTTGAACAGCCCCATCGAAGAGGGGCAAATCAGCACCATGCTTTGTCATCTCGGCAACATCGCCTATCGTACCAATACCGTGGTTCGGTGCGACCCGCAAACCGGCCGCTTACTCCAAAATCCGGAGGGCGACAAACTCTGGACTCGCGCCTATCGGCCCGGTTGGGAACCTAAGGTGTAGTGGGTGGTGGGGCGAGGGTTTTTCACCCCCTTTTGTCTTTGCCCCTCATTCCTCAAAAAATCATATGAGCTCAAGTCGACGCATTTTCAGTTGGCTGCTTTTGTCTTTGCTGTGGGGCTGTACGCTGCACGCGCAGTCACCCCAGCACGCCACGGTGGCTGTTCTCACCAATGCCGAGGGAGCCCATCTAAGCGCCTATTTTCCCGCGCTGGCGGCATCTCCCGAAACGAGTGAGGTCTTCCTTTCCGATCCCAGTGGAAAAACAGGAGACGAAGCACGCAAAGCTTTAGGGGCGAAATTGGGCGGAGTGTATTCCTCGGCGGCTGAACTTTTCGCAAAACACCATCCTCAGCTCACGCTGGTATCCTTGGAGCCGGGCCTCGCTCCGGCCGCTATTGAAGCGGCCCTGGATGCCGGCTCCCATGTGCTGGTTGAAAAACCAGCGTGCCTCAGTATCGCCGAGTTTGCCCGCCTCTGCCAGAAAGCCAACGCCAAGAAACTGCACCTGATGCTGGCCCTCGCCAACCGGCTCAATCCAGAAACGGTGTTCGCTCTCGATCTGATCCGACAGAACAAGATTGGTAAAGTCTACGGAGTCGAGATGCATCTCATCGCCGATCAGACCCGCCTGACCAAACCCTCCTACCACTCCTCGTGGTACGCCCAAAAAGCGCGGGGTGGGGGAGGCCACCTGATTTGGCTGGGGCTGCATTGGCTGGATCTCGCCATGTTCCTCACCGGCTCTGAGGTCAGCGATGTGGCCGGGTTTATTACGAACATCGGGGGCCAGCCTCTCGATGTGGAAGACTCAGCCGCCCTGACTTTAAAGTTTGGCAATGGCGCCCTCGGTACCCTCAACTCCGGCTACTATTTGGACAAAGGCTATCATTCCCACCTCAAAATATGGGGCGCAAACGGATGGATTGAGCTCAACCGCCATGGGGCTTCAGTCCCCTTCCGCTACTACTCCACCACGGACGCAACTCCTGAGATCAAAACCTTCACGCCTGAGGGGCCCTCCGGATACACTCCCTTTGTCTCAGCCTGTGTACGATCTGCTTTGGGGCTTGAGCCCCCGCCTGTCTCGACTTCAGATTCCCTTCGCATTATCGCCACGGTCTTCACTGCCTATCGCGCGGCCGAGACTCGCCAGACGCAAGCGGTTCCTCAACCCTCTGCTCCGTAGACGCACCAAGCGGCGGAAAAAGGATTGGAAAAAAGGGCCATTCTTCGCCCGCCATCCATCGCTTTTTGAGTGGTGAATAAATCGTTCGCAATCCATCTGTTCGCCAATGCAAGCCACGTTCATGACTCCCGCAAAACTCCCCGTCAGCCATATTGGGCTGGGCTGTGTGACCTTTGGCCGCGAGATCGATGCCGCGGCGTCTCATGCGCTGCTTGATCACGCTTATGAGCGGGGCGTGCGTATGTTCGATACGGCGCAGGCGTATTCAGCTGGGGCTTCGGAACAAATCCTGGGTGCTTGGCTGACTGCTCGTGGTCTGCCATCGGGCTCGGTGACGGTAGCGACTAAGATGTTGCCCCCCTATGAGCCTTCTCGAATCGCTCTGGCATTGGGTGAGAGTATCGTACGCCTCGGTGTGGCTCAGCTTGATCTGCTTTATCTTCATTGCTGGGATGCCTCGGCTCATTCGCTGGAGGCGTTGGCGTCTTTTGATGGGCTGGTGAAGGCGGGCTTTGTGCGGACCATTGGAGCGAGCAATTTCAGCCTGCCCCAGCTCCAAAAAGCGCTCGAACTTCAGAAGCGGCATGGCCTCACTCGCTTCAGCGTGGTTCAGAACAATAACAACCTAGCCGTAAGGGATGTAAGCCCTGCTTTTCGCGCTTTCTGTGTGGAAGAGAATGTGGCCATCGTGACATACAGTCCGCTTGGCGCTGGCTTTTTAACGGGCAAACATAAGGCGGGCGTGGCGCCAGGATCGCGCTTTGATCGCATTCCTGGGCATCAGGATGTTTACTTCAAAGACGAAGCGTACAGTCGGCTCGCTCGGCTCGAGTTTGTGGCGTCTCGCACAGGCCAGTCTCCCTCGCATCTAGCCTTGGCTTGGGCGCTACACCAGTCTCAAATCGCCTCCGTGCTGATCGGTGGACGAACAACGGCCCATATTGATCAAGCGTTTGCAGCTCAAGAGTTTGATGACGAAGAGGTGCTGTCTGAACTTGATGCTCATATGCTGTAATAACGATTGTTATAACCGGAATATTTACTCTTGGGACCTTGATGGCGACTGAAGCTAAACGCTCCGCGCCTAGGCTGGAAAACGCCGGTTGTGGGGATCCTCCATTTGGAGGTGTTTGGCGGCGGTTTTGCGAGACATGTCCGAGATATTGCCCGTGTTGCTGGTTCGATTTCTTTACCAACGAAAAGTCTTTATTCGTTTATGAAGTCTTTCCTCACCTAGCCAAAGTTTCTTGCCGGTGCCATTAAAAACCTGCAGAATAGCGTGTTACCCAAAAAGATACTGCTAAACTCTCATGCCGGCAGTTCTGATTTCACTGCCGGAAATCTGTGCCGGATTTTTGCCATCATCCCAGCTGGAGTCCGAGGACGGTGTTGTCATCGCTTTTAATACCAAATCTTGAAGAAAACTGGTACTTTTCTCTCCGCGGTCGCAGGTGCGGAGGACTTTTAGTCATCCAAAAACCTAAAAGAGATGGTATGAGGCAACGATTTAAGTAAATGCTAGGGTGGGAGTTACTCAAGGATGCTCCTAATCACTTCACCATGCACGTCGGTGAGGCGACGGTCCACGCCGTTGGTTCGCATGGTGAGTTTTTGATGATCTATGCCGAGCAGGTGCAAGATGGTAGCGTGCATGTCGTAGCCGGTGGTGATGTCGCGCATCGCCTGGTAGCACCAGTCGTCGCTCTCGCCGTGGGCGATGCCGGGGCGGATGCCGGCGCCCCAGAGCCAGCTCACGAAGCTGCCGCAGTTGTGGTCGCGGCCGAGTGACCCTTGTGAAAACGGCGTGCGGCCAAACTCGGTGGTCCAGACGACGAGGGTGTCTTCGGCTAGGCCGCGTTGACGGAGATCGCGCAGAAGTGCGGCGATGGGCTTATCGATGCTGGCGGCCATCGGCGGGAGTTGAGTGGGGATGTTGCCGTGGTTGTCCCAATTGTTCGTTGCGCCTTCGGGTCCGCTCCACACTTGGACAAAACGCACGCCGCGCTCGATGAGGCGTGTGGCGAGCAGGCAGCGTTTGCCGAAGTCGGCTGTGGCTTTGTCCTTGCTGTCGAGGCAGTAGGCCTGACGTGCGGACTCGGGCTCACGCATCACATCGAAGGCTTCCGGCGCGCTGAGCTGAAGCTTGGCGGCGAGTTGATAACCCGCGATGCGGGCATCGAGTCGTGAATCGCCGGGATGCTGCGCGGCGTGGGCGTGATTCATTTGGTTCAGCAAGGCGAGACCTTCACCATCGGCCTCGCGTGTGGCAAAGGTGAACTTATCGCCGGCAAATAGGTCGGGGATCGGTTGTGCCGCGCCCGCTTTGATAACCGTCCCCTGATGCACCGCGGGCAGGAAGCCGGAGGTGAAGCAACCGCGTCCGTTGTAGGGCAGGCCGCGCGCATCGGGCAGCACGATGAAGGTGGGCAGGTTGTCGGTGAGATTGCCGAGCGCATACGAAATCCATGCGCCCATGCAGGGGAAGCCGGGCAGCAGGAAGCCGTTGTTCATCAGGTAGGCGCTCTGACCGTGAACATTGGACCGGCCCTGCATCGCCATGAGAAAGGCCATCTCGTCCACGAGCTTCGCCTGTTCGGGAAACAAACTGCTCGCCCACTTGCCGCTTTGACCATGCTGCTGGAACTCGAACGGACTTTTCATCAGCGGCCCCTGCATGCCGGTCGCGCCTTCGATCTTCACTTTCGAGCCGAGCTTCTGCCCGTGCTGTTTCGTGAGCATCGGCTTGTAATCCCAGAGGTCCATCGGGCTCGCGCCGCCATTCATGAAGAGCTGGATGACGCGCTTCACTTTTGCCGG
>CALQFT020000035.1 GCA_943329925.2 Opitutus sp. GAS368 | reverse complement strand
TCTGGCAAAGCGATCTCCGTACTCGAAAAAACGCCCTCTGTCACACTTCACACACGTGAAACCGTCCCCGTCGACGGGATTCGTCTGTCTGTCGATGGAAACTACGGATATATCGTCCTGAAGCTCGATTGACACATCAATACCGAGGGGTTGGCCGCCCTGATTTTCTTGAATTTCGGGCCCCGCAAGACGAGCTACGGATGTTGCGGTGCGGCGTTCTTTTGAAGTTCTTGAGCAACGAAAGTCCAGATGTCCGTATATTCTGCTACGGGGTGATCCGGAAACTTCACAAAACAGGTCGCACCGACATGGAGTGCAAGCTTTGAAAGCCAAGCGCCCAGCTTGGGCAATGCACATCATAGTTCGCCTGAGTGATATCTTTCGGAAGTGTGAGCCCCCACTCGTTTTCAAAGAACATCGGTGCGGCTGCCTTGTGCAGCAAGTAGTCCGGCGACCATTTTTTTATGATGGGCAGCAGTTCGTCTCGACGCTTGAGCGATTCCTCGAACGCGCATCCGAGGGCGCCCCCCACTGCACACCCGGCACCCATTCCTGCTCGCTTAGGATCAAACGTTGACTGACAGCGATATGCGGCAACGCAGCGAACCAAAGACGATCCGCGCTCGATCGGATGTGTCGGCGGGCGATTCAAAGTGCACCACTTTAGACGCGTGATTTCTCTAACTGGGATCGGATCTACCGAGGTGGCACCATGGCGAGCTTAGCGGTGAGGATACATGTGAGGAAAAACAAGGAGTGGAGTTTCATCGTGGAGAAGTTCTACCGCGCTACGACTTCGCTGTTGGCCATTCTGCTCTTGTAAGCGATGGCAGGGCTGAAGGTGCTCGGAATTGGCCGCAATGAAAACGGCGGAGTTTTGGAAAGGATTCCACAATGATCGGGGAAAAGCCGCCCGCCCAAAGCCGCGGAAAAGCAAAGCTGCCTCGCGCTCCTAAACTCTAACGAGTTTGCTTATGTCTATTGATCCATCACTTGAGCAATTTCCGCAGAGTGATGGTGACGTCATCACGGGATATTGCGCCAGCGGCTACGGCGAGGGTGAGACTTTCCCAGTCGTCCACAGCGAGGGTCTCGTTTTGCAACAACCCGTTTTCGCTCAGAAACACAAGGCACTTTGCCAGAGCAACTCGTTTGTTTCCATCTACGACCGCATGATTGGAATACAAATTAAAGAGGTAAGCAGCAGCGATCTCTATCGGATCCGCAATCATCGGCGCACCCATCATTGTGGCCTGGGGAGCCGCTACGGCAGACTCCAGAAGCTCGCGCGATCGCAGTCCCGAACCACCTCCATGTGCTGCCAATACCTCACGGTGAATTGCGATGACCGCTTCCACCGTGGGATGCTTGATGCGCGTACTCACGAAAGCCTGAGGAAGAGTTCGTTGTTCGTCTCAATGAGTCGACGCGCCGTCGCTGAAGCCGTTGACGCGTCAATTACTGCGGGGTCCACAGGCGTTACGGTGATTGTGCCTCCGGCGTGGACTTCCACGTTCACCTCGTCGCCCACCTTCAGTCGTGCCAGTTGGAGCAATGCAGAATCAAAGATGATTCCCTGAGAGTTGCCGATTTTTGAGATCGTTTTGACCATGCGTAAAACCATGTATTACTAGGCCTCCTGTCAACATCGCGTATGAAGCATTCTCTCTTCTTCCCCTGCGCCGGTGGCCGCGCCTTACATGAGCCAACGCGCCGCGGCTTCCTCTACAGCCTCGGGGCTAGTCTAGGCAGTGTCGCCTTCAGCAGAGGTGGCAAGTGGAAACGGAGCCCGTGAGCTTGAGGACGCTGGCTGTCGTAGCAAAAATACAACCAGAGACATCAAACAAAAACGCAGAAACCACAGTTCGGAATTCAAGGCGCGTGTGGCCTTGGAGGCGATCAAGGGTATGAGGACAGCCCAAGATATTGTTAGCAAAGGATCTCATTTACCAACAATGGGGGAACGTCCGATCCAACCGCCCCCGAGCACAGCATCACCCGCATAGCACACGGCCGCTTGCCCGGGAGTGACCGCGCGTTGCGGGATCCGGAGCCGCACCGTCGCACTGCCGTTTGGCTCGGGGTGAATCGTCGCTTCGGCAGCAGGGTGCGCATAGCGTATTTTGACGCTGCACTCGAAAGGCGCACCGTCTTCGGCAAGCGGCGTATTCCAGTGGCAATGATCCATCTCAAACGATTCCACCACCAAATCCTCCGCCTCACCGACAACCACACTCCGGGTTTCGGGATCTATGTCGATCACGTACATCGGTTTGGGCGAGCCGCCCGGCAATCCCTTGCGCTGGCCGATTGTGAACATTTCAATACCCTCGTGGTCGGCCAAGCGGTTGCCCGCCTTGTCAAAAATACCCCCTGGCTGAAACTGCACATCTCCCAAATGGCTTTTCAGAAAAGCCTTGTAATCATTTCCAGGCACAAAACAGATTTCCTGGCTGTCGACTTTATCCGCCGTCTTGAGCCCAAGTTTGCGTGCAATGGCCCGGATTTCACTCTTCTCCATGCCGCCCAGAGGAAACAAAGAGCGACTCAACTGCTCCTGCCGAAGACTAAACAGAAAGTAACTTTGATCCTTGCGGGGATCCTTCCCTTTACGCAGAACGGAACGCCCTGGGTGGTGATCTACAATAGCGTAATGGCCCGTGGCAATGTACTCCGCGCCAATGGCCTTTGCCTTGGTCCAGAGATTGCCAAACTTGACCTTCTCATTACACATCACACATGGGTTGGGCGTACGCCCCGCCTGATACTCTGCAGTAAAATAGTCGATAACCTGCCGCTCAAACGCCTCCGCCTCGTCCACCACGTAATGCGCCACGCCCAGCGCATGCGCCACGCCGCGCGCATCCGCAATCGCCTGCGGCCCGCAACACTTGTCCTCAGCCCGCGACATGCAGTCCTGCGGCCACACTTTCATGGTCACGCCCACGACTTCATACCCCTGCTCTTTAAGCAACCAAACCGCCACGGAGGAATCCACCCCACCACTCATCCCCACAAGAACGCGCGGCCGGCGAGCCTCATTATCCGAGGAAGAAGGCTCCCCACCAGTCGTGGGTGAGGTTGGGTATAAAGGCTCTAAATGTTGGCTCATCTCGGAATTAGGCGGCTAACATTACACCGCCGAAACAGGCGGATACCACACATACAGCATTAAATACACCAAAACTCCTGTCACCGATACATACAACCAAATCGGCGCGGTGATCTTGGCCCAACGCTTGTGCACATCATATCGGCCCTTAACGGCAGGAATCACAGTCAGCGCCAGCAGCGGCAAAACCAATATGGCCAGAGGTACGTGGGTGAGGAGAATAAAATAATAAAGCCTCTTGGGCCACCCGAGATAGGTAAACTTCGTCACCGCGACCACATTAAAATGATACACCAAATAACAGGTGAGAAACGCGGCAGAGACGCCAATTGCACCCATCATTAAAGCGCGGTGTAAGTTTTTGTAGCCTGCCTTGATTGCAATTAAGCCGCTCACAATTAAAATTGTTGAGGTGGCATTTAGCGTGGCGTTAACAACGGGTAAACCTTGGACATTCATTGTAAAAATCACTCCTTTAACACCGAACGGATAGCTTCCTCCAAACGTTTTCCGGCTTCGGCACTTTCCTCTCCCACGCCTTCAAAGAAGCCACGCACCCAACCATTCGCATCCACCAGAACCAGACGCGTGCTGTGCGTGACGGGTTCGGCTGGATTTTCCGAGCGCGTTAAAGAGAGCTTGAACCCATGATTGGCCAACGAGAACACAGCATCCACGGGACCTGTGAGGAAAGACCACCGTTTGTCAGCACCAAATTTTAATGCGTATTTTTGAAGCACCTCAGGCTTGTCCTTTTCTGGATCGCTGGAAATGGAAAGAAACGCCACCCGACTTTCACTACTCAAAGCCTTGTGCAACTCACTTAGGCGACTGGTAAGCGCAGGACAGGGGCCGGGACAAGTGGTGTAAAAGAAATCAACCACCCAGACTTTCCCCAGCATCCCACCCGAATTAAACGACTTGCCGTCCTGATCGATTAATTCAAATGCCGGAACCTGCCAGTACTTTTGGAGAGTGCCATTTGAAGGTTCGTGAGGAAGCACAATCACAGCAGTGGACGAAGGCGCAGGCTTACACCCGGCTAAGACTAAAAACAGGGCAGCGATCCAATGAAAACGATATTTCATATTCATTCCAATGCTACAACCGAGAAAACGCCAAAAGCCCCAACATCAAGGGAAGGTACACGATGGACATAAAAAATAAACGCCGGGCGCTGACTCGCGACCGCTCCATCAAAAACACAAGCGCTGCACCACTAAAACAAATATTCAAAAGACTGGCGCCGACTTGATAAAGGACACCGACCTTCCCCAACCAAACGGGCACAAAAGTGACCGCCGCCAGCAACAGTGCAAACCCCAATGCTTGAGATGCCGTGAAAAGTCCGTCCTCGTCATTGGGGGGTAACATCACAAACCCCGCGTCCCGATATTCATCCCGATACATCCACGCGATTGCGAGAAAATGGGGCATTTGCCAACAAAATAAGATGCCAAAAGGCACCCATGCCGCCCAAGCTTCCTGTGAGCCTGAAGCAGCCCAGCCGATAACCGGAGGGAGTGCGCCCGAAACGGCCCCTAAAAGCACGCAAAGGGAACTGCGTCTCTTTAGCGGTGTGTAAACCAGCAAGTACACGAGGATCGTGGCCACGGCCAGAACGCCCGTTAATGGAGGCAAAGTCGCCCACAAAAGCGCGACACCCAGCAACCCCAGAAGCACCCCGAGAACCAACACATTAGAGCGGCGCCAGCGCCCAACTGGGAGCGGCCGACTCCGCGTGCGCTCCATGAGCCCGTCGACATCGGCCTCCATCCACTGATTTAATGCGCCGGCGGACGCCGCGACAAGGGAGGTACCCAACACAGCAAAAAGTAAGGCGAGCCGGGCAGGAGCGCCTTGGTTGCCAACGCAATACCCCACGGCAGTGGTGAACACCACCAAAAGACTAAGACGCGCCTTAGTCAGCGTCGAAAGATCCGCCAACAACTGCGGCGAAGCCTTCGTAGAAACCACTCCCGCGCCCTCTCCAGTCCCCTCCAAGCGCGGGCTCATTGCACCACCTCCGCCCTCTTTTCCTTAACTAAGCTAAACCGCGTGTACAAATGAACAAGCAACGAGCTCAGGCTGGCAAGTAGGCCCGCCCCCAACACCACATGAAGCGTCGCCAACGTCTTGGGCTTCTGATGCAAGACAACGAAAATTCCCAGCGCCGCCTGACAAATCACAAAAAACGAAGAACGCCACGCCACTATCCAAATGGGGCGCCCCGGTTTTGAAGCACGCATCGCACGAAAATCAGCGTACAAAACCACGCAAATTACAAGCAGAGCTCCAAAACGAGTATGCCCAAAATTAAGATCCGTATAAAGACTGTGCACCGTCGGCATCCAACCTCCTTGGGGATTCGCTGCGGGAAAAGTAGAGATTGCGAGCCCAGCTCCCAGATGCCGCATCGTCGCCCCGAGAATCAGCTGTCCAAACACCACAGCCAGTGCAAACCAGACGAGACGAATCGGGTTAATATCAAAACGCGGCTCGTAAAGAAGATCCGGCTTGGCAAGCAGGGAGAGGCGCACAGCCAAGGCCGCGAGCACCACCAAAAATGCCTGCGCCACGCACCCATGTATGATTCGCAACCCCACCGCAAGATTCACCAGACCCGCGCTCTCCTGCGTGACACGCAGGCCGCCCAAAGTCGCCTGGCAACACACCAGCACAAAAGCGGCGAGCGCAAGAAGCCGCTCCGTCCTGCCGATGCCGCCCACCGAGGCCCTCGAACGCGCCCCAAAAGCCAGCGCGACTCCGAATGCTACCGCTGCGGGCCACACTCCGAGATGCGCACGCAGGGAAGGCTCCAGCGCAAGCCAAGAACCCAGACCACCCGCTCCCGCCGAAACAAACGCCGCCAACCACAGCGCCCGCAGATTACCCCAAACCATCGCACAAAGCACCCCGACGCTCAATCCTACCAAGGCCGCCAGAAGCCGATGGCCATGCTCCAGACGCACAGGGAAATTTGTCCACCACCCCTCGGGATTCAGACTCCCAAAACTCAACGGCCAATCTGGGACCGCCATTCCTGCCTGCCAACTGGTAACAAGCCCACCGACAAAAATTAAACCAAAGACGAGCGCCACCACTAACTTAGCGGTCCAACTGATTTGTTTAATATTCAAAGCAAATTTAACGACACCTCTCAAGCGCACCGCTTACAGACCAAATAAAAATCAAAATCAGAGCATTCCCTGCGAGTACTAATCCTTTAACCTTTCCGCTGCCTCCGACCCAGCGCTACTGCTTATTAAGCAAACAAGAGCACACCAGTTTCTAAAGCCGCAAACCGAGTTAATTTACGGATGCCGTCGCCGGATGCTGCATAGACATCGTTTCTTTTTGAAACGCGTCGAATGCGTCCTGCTTTTCCACCAAAAGAAGCGAGCGCATCGCAAAGTGACCCGCTCCGCACAACTGCGCACACACAATTTCAAACTTCCCGACGCGAATCGGACGGAACCAGAGGGGAATCCGAGTCCCTGGAATAGCGTCCTGAGCCACGCGCATGTGCGGGATGGAGACGGCGTGGATGACGTCCTTGGAACTAATCTCCAAGACCACTGGACGCTGGTTGATCACATGCAATTCATTCTTAGAAACGATGTCATCGGCCCCCGCCGGATCGGTGGGATCCAGACCAAGGGGATTGCTCGGCGTGACAAAAATAGCGTTTTGGCGCCCAAAGACGTTGTCCGTCCCAGCGTAATGGAAGTTCCAAGCATACTGCTCACCAATGGCACGGATCCGCATCGCTTCTGACTGATCAGGGACATCGACGACGCGCTTGTCCCAAAGAGGTACCGCAAAACCCAATAGCAGCGTGGCCTCGATCAAAACCACAGCCACTTCCGCGTGGGAAGACGCACTGCTGCGCACGCCGTGATAATCAGCTTTCGGGTGCCGGGATTTGCGAAACTTGTACACAGAGATCAGAAAGAACGATCCCCAACATACAAACAGCAACAACATAAACCAGTGGCACACTTCGAGCATGTGCTCGACAGACCGGCCATGCTCAGAGGCGTTGGGAACGATTCCCATCCATTTGTTTAACATATAATCAGTTTACGTTAGAGGTCGAAATTGTGCGGCTAAACTCTGCATGCGCCGGAAGCGGTGCCTGCCCCCTTTTCACTAACGAATAGCCGACTAGCGAAATCAAACCGAGCACGAGAAAAAGCACTCCGAGCATCACAAAGATCGCTCCATTAGCGGCTTCCCCAAGTGGTCCATTTGCACCCATGCAAACCGTACAGGCACGGGCTCCCTGGTCTAACCATTGCATGAGCGCGAGGCTCAGGATCCCAATACTCAGAGTGGAGCGCTTCATATAATGATGGACCTCGATTTGCGAATAAATCCGACCCCGTAAATCAACATCACTAAAGAAGCCACCGCACATCCCCAGCCCAACCCATCAGATGCCCCGGTTATAAAGGCCCAAGCGGACATTGCTCCGCAGAACAAAATGGTAACCAAAATAAAGAAAATGTGGAACGCCTTGAGAGACATAACGGTAATTGATGTTTAGTGACTGAAGCCACTCATCACGGTTAGGATTTGTATAAACTCGGTTTGTAAGATTCGGTTGAGACGCTGGTTTGAAGAAAACTAAACCGTGCCGGCCCTTTAATGAGTGGCGTGAGACGTCCCACTGATCGGATCGCTATGCGCAAAGTACGTCAGCAAAAACAATCCAGCAGCGAAAATTGCCGTCATCACGAGAAAACGCCAAATCGTGATTTTCTCGCCCTTTAAGTGCATGAAAATGGCGGCTACCAATCCGGCTTTCACGGTGGCCACAATCATTCCGACCACCATGTTCATGTCTCTGGAACCAAAATCCACGTAAGACAGACCCACGGTTACGCCGGTGAGTACCAGCAAAGCGGCACCTACCTTCAAGTACTCCCCAGCGTGCGATGCAATCTCGGCGGCATTGGCTGGCACATCGTGGATAGACGAAGGAGCTACGCCAGGTTGAGAACTATGATCAGTGTGTGGTGCGCTCATGGCTAGAGGAGATAAAAGATGGGAAACACGAAGATCCAAACAAGATCGACGAAATGCCAAAAGAGACCCGCGATTTCCACGCGATTGGCCAAATGTTCAGGGTTGGTTTTGTACAATCCGGTTCCGCCAGAAAACGGAAGCCAGAGATATAGAAATACGATGATCCCGCCGAGAACGTGCAACCCGTGTAGACCAGTAATCAGGAAATACGTTGCAAAATACGTGCTGTGCCGCGGCGCGAACACGCTGGCAGACTCCACGTCTTTTGCGTTGATGACGGCAAGTGTGGAGCTTATCTCGCGGGGCCAGAAGTGGGGTCGGTCGTTGTCCTTATCCGAAGGATTTGCATTCACGGCATCCACTTGGATCACGTAATCATCCTCCGCAGGAGTCACTGCGTCGTGCCGACCCGTTTCGTGGGCGAAATGCTCGGCGTTATGTTCCGCCTGATGCGCGTAGGTCGAACCCTTTGGGGCGTCCAGAAGATGCCCCGTAATCTCCCAGCGGGGATTCTGCCTCGTCTCCTCAAGATGTTTATTGCCTAGGAACGCCTCATATTTGGAGGCGGATTCCTTTTTGATAAACACACCGAAATGATTAAACTTCGCGGGCCACTCGTAACTAAGCTTTACTGTCAAAAAGACAACTCCACAAAGGATCGTTATCAGCATGTACAGGCGATATTTACCCAGCTGCCGCATCTTTAAAGAAGCCCAGGCGAACACCACTGTCACGGACGATATAATCAATATCGCGGTGTTCATTGTCCCCACTGGAACATTCAATAAACCGGCGGGCCAATAGCCCGGCTCCGCGCCAATGCGCAGAAAGATGTAGGCGGAAAACAAGCCGCCGAACAACATCACTTCAGAGGCGAGGAATAGCCATATCCCTAGCTTTGCACTATATAAGCCAGTGTCCGGACGAGCCTGCACGGAGTGCGGCACCTCAGTGTCAGTAAAAAGCGGGAAGTATTTGGAAATTGGATTCGACATATAAACGCGTAAGACGGGCTAAGGACCGAGCTCTCGGCACTGCACCCAATGATTAATGCCTACAACTTTTCCGTCTGGGGAATGAAGTCTGTAGGATGCCCAGGAACGCTATACTCGTAAGGGCCACGATAGACGATCATGGGCTTGTCAAAGTTCCCGTGCGGGGGCGGGGTCGGTGTGTCCCAGTCTAAAGTAGTGGC
Organism: Opitutus sp. GAS368; assembly: GCA_943329925.2. Taxonomy (GTDB): domain Bacteria; phylum Verrucomicrobiota; class Verrucomicrobiia; order Chthoniobacterales; family Chthoniobacteraceae; genus Chth-196. The sequence continues at coordinate 16,294 of CALQFT020000035.1, read as the reverse complement.
TTCCCATGGATTGCGTCCCACTTTCTGCCCAAGTTTCCAACTTGTGCAGAAGTTCCAGATGAAGACGAGCTGGAAGAGGGCTAGCAGCCCGGCGGAGACGGTCATCACCATGTTCCAGTGGAGCACCGGACCAGCGAGTTGCTCGTAGGTAGCACCGCCATCATACCAACGACGATGCACGCCGGCCATTCCCTGCAAGAACATCGGGAAGAAGACGCCGTTGATTGTAATCAGCGAACCCCAAAAGTGAACGTGGCCCAAGAACTCGCTCATCTTGCGACCCGTCACTTTGGGATACCAGAAGTACACTCCTGCGAAGAGACCGAAGATGGTTCCGGGAGCGACCACATAGTGGAAATGGCCTATCACATAATAAGTATCATGCAGGAAAAGGTCAACGGCGTTGAACGCCAGAGGAATGCCTGTTAACCCGCCCAAACCGAACATCGGCAGAAATGCCGTTGCGAATAACATCGGGGTGTTAAACCGGATGGAGCCGCCCCAAAGAGACATCAACAGCGAGGTGAGCAAAATCACGGATGGCACCGAGATCATGATGGTGGTCACCTGAAAGAAAGCCGCCACCTTGGCACCCATCCCAGTCATGTACATGTGGTGGGCCCAAACGATAAAGGAAAGGAACCCCAGCACAAATAGCGAATAAACCATCGCCTTGTAACCATGCAATGGCTTGCGCGTGTTGTTAGCCACGACCTCGGACACGATTCCGATGGCCGGCAGAATTAGTACATAGACTTCGGGATGTGCTAGGAACCAGAAAAGATGCTGCCACAGAATGGGGCTACCGCCACCTGACCAAGTCTGAGCAACGCTTTGGCCGATCATCAAGCCTGTCGGCATAAAGAAGCTGGTGCCAAGAACGCGATCAGTAAGCTGCATGAAGCCGGCGGCTTCCAGCGGAGGAAAGGCCAGTACGAGAAGAAAGGCCGTCACAAACTGCGCCCAAACAAAGAAAGGGAGCCGCATCCAAGTGAGTCCGGGAGCGCGCAACTGAATGATCGTAGTGATGAAGTTGATAGAACCCAGCAGCGAGCCGGTGATGTTAAACACCATCGCAATCAACCAAATCGTCTGGCCGTTTAGCCAAATATGTCCGCCCTCAAGATCGGCAATCCCAGCCAACGGAGGATATGCGGTCCAGCCCGACTTCGCGGCGCTACCGGGTACAAAAAAGCTGCCCATCATCAAGACACAGCTGGTAAAGAAGCTCCAAAAACTCGCCATGTTTAGCTTCGGAAAAGCCATGTCAGGCGCTCCGATTTGCAGTGGCACCACAAAATTACCGAAACCCGCAACTGCCACAGGCACAATCCCGAAGAAAACCATGATGGTACCATGCATGGCACCGAAAACGTTGTAACCAGCCGCGGTGAGGGCGCCTGCATCCGTCATTACCGTTTGACCGAACACCGAACGAAGAAAGCCTCCGACCATCGGCACCGGCTGCCCCGGACTAGCCAACTGCCAGCGCATCACCAACATCAGAAGAAATCCGAAGAACAGAAAAGTGAGTCCAGTCACACCGTACTGCAGGCCGATGACCTTGTGGTCTGTGGAAAAAACCCACCGCTGCAAAAAACCGAGCTCCGGGTGATGATGCTCCCCGTGCTCGTGGTCTTTACTGGCGCCGTGATGGCCGGTGTCCGCGATAGCTGTAGTAGACATAAATAGTGTGCCAGTTGTTAATTCCGACTTTAGCTAGGAAAATCTGTGTGTGGGCACTGAGTAAAAAGCCCCTGAACTCTACAATTAAACCCTTAAAAAGTCTGGTGAATTTTGCTCCTTATTTCGCGGCTTGGGAATCCGGCCAAGCCTTTAATTCGGCCTCCGTCCACGAAGTCTTGCGATCTGTAAACTTAGACCGGGCTGCGGTAACCACTGCGGGCAGCACCGCTGGATAGGTATTGCCAAAGCTGGCACGGACGTAGGTAATTGCGGCCGCAATTTTTTCGTCCGTCAACAAAGCTTCCTGGGGAGGCATCATGTTGTTGAAGACCATGCCCTTAACCGTGATCGGGCCAATGACTCCCTTAAGAATCATGGCGGCAAAACGCTCTGTAGAGCCGCTCACGTACTCGGTTTGCAGCAACGTGGGGAATACAGGAGGCAACCCAGCTCCGGTGGGCTGGTGACAGGCCACACACAAAGTCATATAAACGGTCTTCCCAAGATCCACTTGTTCATCTGCAAGAACAGATGAAGCAGTGAAGGCTGAAAGGAGGACAAACGCGCAATTCAGGAAACGAGTTTTCATGGAATATAATTTAATTTGCTGCAGGGAAGGCAAGCAACTCAGCCTCAGTCCAACTCGCGGGGCGAGTGCCGTACTTTTTGCGAGCTTCTGCAACCTGCTCAGGCGTTATGGGCGAGGCCCCATCGCCGAACGTCTTTCTGACATAGGATGTCACTTGAGAGATTTTCACATCAGTCAAAACGGCTCCCTGTGCCGGCATCATGTTTGTGTAAGACTTACCATCGACGGTGATCGGGCCAATCACACCGTTAAGCACGATGGCAATCATGCGCTCAGGGTTCCCTTTTACATAATCAGAATTTACCAACGGAGGAAACACGGGAAACAGGCCCAGTCCAGTTGGCTGATGGCAGGCAATACAGATACCTTGGTACTGTGCCTTTCCCGCCTCCAAGTCTACTGCAGCGCCGGTCGGCGCGCTCCCAGCAGCAGGCGCAGCCGCCACAGTAATCGTTGCATTCTCGGGAATCGCCAGCAAATCTGCCTCACTCCAAGCGTCCGCTTTGGCGGCGTACTCGGCTTTCACGGCTGCGATTTTGTCTTCCGTAATTTCTGGATAAGCATTCCCCCAACTCGATCTGACGTACGTCAAAACGGCAGCGATCTTTTTATTTGAAAGGACTTTTTCCCAACCGGGCATGGCTCCGTTATACGTTACCCCATTGACTTTAATTGGTCCGCTGAGGCCCTTGAGCAAAATTGCGATGAGGCGTTTTTCAGATCCTGAAACCCACTCGGAGCCCACCAGTGTTGGGAACTGGCCTGCTATGCCCAACCCGCTGGCCTGATGACACGGTTGGCAATTAGCATAAATGCTTTTACCTAACTCTGCCACAGTTTGCTCTGCAGGAGCCTGCTCAATAGAGGCCGCCCCACTTCCTTTTGAGCCCGCATTTGCACCATCCTGGTACATTTGAAAATAAACTAAACCAAAGGAGAGCACTGCTCCTACCAGAATCAAAACGTAAGGGGGCAGAGGATGATTCTCCTCAACTGGATCAGGGAACTCCCGCTTGGTGGCTGCCGTGACTTTTAGTGAGTCATCGGAGTCCCCGGAGTTTTTGGGCTCTAAGTGGTTTGACATCGGCGTACGTTGTTTAGCTAAGGCAAATGTCTACTTGTGAGCCGGCGCAGAGGCGGCGACCGCAGGAGCTTCCTTTAGCGAATGAGAACGATCGAGGGAGAGAAGGTATGCGACCAGGGCTTTGACATCCGCGCTTGGTACAATCTCAAAGCCATCTTCTGGAAGGAGTGTCTTCGGAAGGTTTGTCAACGCGTCCTTATCACCTGAACCTGCGATGCGATGCTTTTGAAAAAGAAACGAATAAGAAGGCATGTTGGAGAGCTTCGACACTGCCGTGGGGTGGTAAAGATGGAGCATCTGCCACGCGGCATCCCGTTTTACAGGTTTATAAGGATCATCCGCAGGCTCGTTGCGCCAAGCCGTTGACCCGACATTTGCCAAATCGGGTCCAAGACGACCTGCCCCGACTAAGGGTGGATTCTCAAACAGATAGTCCCTCGGCACCGTTTTCCGGACTCCCCATCCCCGCTCCACATCGGCGGTGTCATTCCCACGCACAACCTGTGTGTGACAGGACTGGCACCCCTGTGAGACGTAGACTTCCTTCCCACGAGCGGCCAAACTAAGATCAGCAACAGGATACGCGTCCACAAAGCGACCGTCCTCTTCCTTAATTTCAGGAGAGAGGCTTCCCAACTGCGAGTTTGGAATAATCACTGTCGCCGCAAGAGATACAGCGAAGCAGGCAATTATACCGGGAAAAATGATTCCAGAATGGCTCATAGAAATTGAATTAACCTCAGTGTTCGCTTCCAGCGCGCAGCAGCGTGGGTTCCCCAGCTGGTTGGCCAATTTTGAGAGCCATTAGCAGGAAATGGAGTCCAAAGGCAGCGTGGCCGGCCAAGACAAGAAGGAAGGAAATTGAATTTCCCCAGAAGTAAGAGGACCCAACCTCCATGACCTGTTCAAACGAAGAAGCTCCTTCAGAAATAGCCTCTCCAGCGGCCAACCCGCTTAACAGTAACATTCCCACTGCCATTGAGGACCCGTAGGCGGCGCCTAAAAAGTGAAAACTGATAAGACTGGAGGAGAGCCATTCACATTCAGAGAGTCTAGGCATCATATAATAGATTGCCCCAAACAATACCATGGTCACAGACACATGAATAAGAAGGCTGTGAACACCAAAATCGAATAAAGTAAACCGGAGCACCGAATCAACGGAACGAATTGAGGAGAAGGCAATTAACAGGGAGGATAAAACCAGTCCTCCACATCCGAAAATCGTAAAACGCAACGAGGGAGAACCGGCCCCATGATGGCCGGCACTTGCGGAAGCAAAAAGAATGTAAACCAATGCCGCCACGGGCACGACAATCAGGATTGAGGCACTAGCGGCGGTCGCGCCTAACCACAAAGGCAGCAGATCCCCTGGAACTTTTGCAGCCAAAGAGAGGCCTGCGCAGATAAAATACATCCAAAACATCACCCTAGCAAAGGACCCCGCGATGATTGGAGCGCCACTCACCTTGGGAATGATGTAGCATGCCGTGCCAAGCGCTATTGGAACAAGAAAGAGACGGGAGACAGCTCCGGCGGTCCACGCGGCCACAATCTGCTGAACAACTCCCGTGACGCTGTTGGTGGCGATTAAAAGATTGCCCGTGAGCAAACTTAATCCCAGCCAAAGAAAAGCTGCCATAATAAACATGGCCGCTAGCGAGTGATGCTCCTCATCGTTAAATGTAAGCAACACCCAAGTAGAAAACAAAGCCAACCCGGCGAAGAGCATTACATAAGATGCCAGTGGGTATTCCAAACCATTCAAGGGACGCAACCACCCGCCGAGCGTTGCCACCAGTCCGACAAGAACACCGCCGTTCCAAAGAACCGCTCCAAAAGCCGCCAACGGTTGACCTGGGGAAACCCTCCCCGATGTACGGGCAATGATCCACGCACCAACACCCAACGCTGCAGTGCCGCACCAGCCGAATAGAAACGTATTTTCAGCTGCTGGCGCTAGACGACCGTAAGTCAGGAACGAAAAATTCAAGAAACCGGGATGATCCAGTTTAACTGCAGCTAACGCGCCCAGAAGGGTGGATAACAGCAACCAAACCGTGGCCGTGAGGAAAAGGCCTATCACAACAGGGCGCACCGAGGCGTCGATGGCTGTACGCGAGGGAGCCAGCACGCTTGCGGCGGCAGTATCGAGTGGCGTATGAGAAGAGGTTGCCTCTACGGCGGCGGCTTCAGTCATGGTGTGATATGGCTTCTCTTTGCGTGAAAAATTGAAAATGACTACTGCGCTGGCGCTGGTGCTGGTGCTGGTGCAGGAGCTTCGGGAACAGGCACAGGGGCATTGGGTGTCGCCAAAATTGGAAAGGTGACGTTCGTGGCACCAGAGGGAGCGGAGGGAAGGATCGGCGCATCGCCCGTAGGGAGCGGGAGCGCAGGATCAACCTTGATGGAAGATGCCGCGGGTTTGGACGCTCCGAGCAGTTTAACAAACTCTCCCTTCCGATCGTTGAACTTGACGGCCTCCAATTTTGCAGTCTCTTCTGCTTGGATTTTTTTGCGGGTCTCGCTCCGTAGCGCACCCCGCTTGGCATCGACATCAGTTTCAGGATGAACTCCAACCGTTGAAGCAAAACCAATGACGAGCACCGCCCCCAACCCGAGCAGGGCCCAGAGGAGGTTTCCTGGAGAAAATCCGGTCGTTGCTTGAGGCTGACTCATGTTAGTTATGAAGGTTCACGGATCCTGCCAGACGAGGATCGCGGGTTGGGAAAAGGTTTGAGGAGGAGAGCCTGCGGAAATAGAGTCCTGCAGCAGCGCCTCCCACAGCGGCCAGAGAGGCTAGGTCGTATAGGCTGGGGGAAATTCCGGTCTGGTGGAGCGAAGGAAGGACAATCACGTAGATATCGAGGATTTCCATTAGAATCATCCAGCCAGCCACGCCGCAAATTAGACGGGGGTTTTTCTTGATGAACTGGAACAGAAGAAGGGTAAATGGAATGAAAAAGCGCCCTATAACCAATGCGGTGCTCAAAAGATGCCAGCTTTCCGTATTTCTAATCTTAAAATAAATGGTTTCTTCTGGAATATTAGCATACCAGATTAGCATGTACTGGCTGTATCCGATATAAGCCCAGAATACAGTAAAAGTTAACATGAACTTACCCATAACATGGTAATGTTCTAAATTAACTGCCTTGAGATAACCTGCGTTTTTAAGACCAGTGATCACTAGGACTAAAAGAGCCATTGAACTCCCCAGAGCCCCCGCGAAAATATAAACCCCCCACATCGTGGAAAACCAATGGTAATCCAGCCCCATGAGCCAATCGACTGCAGCGAAAGTGAGGCAGACTCCTAGAATTGGCAGGCCAGCGATAGCCGCGGTGCGCATCACATGCGTATGCGAACTCGCTCCATCCGCATCCTGAGCGACAGAACGGTTTCTGAGCACAAGCGCCACACCGCCCAAGGCTCCGAAGTAAACAACGTAGCGAATAATAAAGAAGGTGTGGTTCAAAAACGGCGTTTTTGCATCCAATAGAGGATCAACTCCAGGCGCCATATCCCACCATTTCCACAATATCGGTGCACAAAAGACCAGCAATGGCAGAAAGAACACGGCAAGCATGGGAATCCCGCTGGCGATGTTTTCCAGCTGGCGCCGGACCAACACACTCCACTCGGAATCCGTTGCGTGATGAAGAATGGTCCAAAACAGAGCCCCGACGCTTATGGCGAAGATAACAAAGAAACCAAACAGCCACGAAAAGGCGAACTGTTCGCGCGAGTTTAAAAGCCCAATCGCGCTCACCAAAATTCCGAGCGCGGAAATACCGAAACAAATCGAGGACCATTTCCTGGCAATGCTTGGCTCGAAATTTTCAGCGGTTAAAGTGGAAGAATCCGTCGGATGGCTCATCGGAAATATAAACTCAGGCCTTGGTGGTAGGGATTACTGAACTTTCCCAGTCTGGCTGGCTTGCAGTGCACGGATATGGGCGATAATCGCCCAACGATCCTCCACTGCGATGTTGGGACCGTAAGCGCCCATCGTGTTTTTACCGTTCGTAATGGTGGAAAATAGCTGTCCATCGGGCTGCGCCTTGATTCGATCATCCATTAATGTGGCGATGGTGACTAATCCATAAGCCTTTGCTATCCCGTTGCCATTCCCTGTGCGATCATGACATACGGCACAGAAAATTTCATAGCGCTGCCGCCCGCGGTCGAGAAAGGCTTCGTTGACGGTGAAAGGAATGCCGCTTCCGTAAACATCCCCCATAACGCCCGTATCCTGATAGTCAGGGCGGCTGGTGAAGGCCGAATCTTTGGCCAAATTATTCACGCCAGTTTGGTAATAGCGCCCGGCAAGATTGTAACCAACTGGGATAGTCCCCTTAACGGGCAAATGATCCGCGCGTCCATCCGCAAAGAAGGAAGACGCATGCTGGGTGATCACCTTGGGCTGGTGCTTCATGTCAGGCGTGATCTGGAGCGGGGTATTGGCGAACTTCTGTCCACGGAAACCCGCCAGCGCGACAACGGCCAAGGCAACGGTTAAAAACAAAAAGAGAAAGGTACGCACCATAACGTTAGTCGTGAATAAGGGTGACGTGTTTGCCGCCGATCTCTTCTAAAAGAGCTTTGGTGCGAGTTTCGGAAAACTTGGAATCCCGAGCCTCGATGACCATCATAAAGCCGTCGTCCGTGAAACGGGTGAAGCGATCCCAGTTAAAAACAGGGTGATAAAAGCGAAAGAGGTTGTTAAAAACAAACATCGTCCCAACTGCCGTGAATGCGGAGAAAAGCACCGTCAATTCGAATATGATCGGGAAGAACGCAGGGCCGGTTCGCCAATCATACGGCTTACCGTTTACAATAATCGGATACAGGATAAAGGACGGGATTGAAACAAGCGCAATGCCTGTGAGCAAACCAATCAATCCCCCCACGAAGACCACTGCGCTTAGTTTGGATTTTCCCAAGCCCATGGCAGCATCCATTCCATGAATTGGAAATGGAGTATGAACATCCCAATGCGAAAAGCCTTGTTCTCGAATTTTTGCGGCCGCGGTCAAAAGCGCCCCTGCGCTCTCAAACTCGGCTCCCAGACCGTACACTTTGCGTGACTGCGACATGAGCGACTAGTGTTTGGGGTGATGGTGGTGAGGATCAGCCTCGGGAAGGACGCCCTTGACTTCCGAGATGGCGATCATCGGAAGGAAGCGCATAAAGACAAGGAACAGGGTCAGGAAAATCCCGAATGTACCCACAAAGGTGAGAATTTCTGTAGTCGAAGGTGCGTAATGGCCCCAGGAGCTCGGCAAGAAATCTTGAGCCAGAGAAGTTACGATGATGGTAAAGCGTTCAAACCACATCCCCACGTTCACAAACTGGCAGACAATAAAGACCACGATATAATTGGTCCGCATTTTCTTGAACCAAAAAATCTGAGGAGAAATGACGTTGCAAAACATCATAATCCAGTAGGCCCACTGATACCACCCTTCGCCGTTTACATTTGCTCTTGCGGTAAAGAACGTAAAGCTTTCAAACTTATTCACTCCATACCAGGCCACGAACAATTCCATCAGATAGGCGTATCCCACGATCGAACCTGTCAGCAAAATGATTTTTGCCATCTTATCGACGTGATGCCTGGTGATCATGTCGTTCAATTGAGGAAAGATCTTCGCCGCGGGTAACATGATGGTCAAAACCATCGCAAAGCCCCCGAAAATTGCGCCGGCGACAAAGTAGGGCGGAAAGATGGTGGTGTGCCAACCCGGCATGATCGAAGTTGCGAAGTCAAAGGACACGATCGAGTGGACCGACAACACCAACGGCGTGGACAACCCCGCCAACAAAAGGTAGGCCATCTCGTAATGCCGCCACTGACGGTTCCCACCGCGCCATCCCAGGGCGCCGATCCCATACAGGGTGCGGGCGAGCTTGGACTTCGCGCGATCCCTAAGCGTGGCTAAATCGGGAATCAATCCCACAAACCAGAAGAGTACGGAGACGGAAAAGTAGGTGGAAACGGCGAAAACGTCCCAGAGTAACGGTGAACGAAAGTTTGGCCAAATTGCGTTCGTGTTCGGAATCGGTGCCAGAAACCAAGCGTACCAGACACGCCCAACGTGGATCGCGGGAAAGATCCCCGCGCAGATCACGGCAAACAATGTCATCGCTTCCGCCGCACGATTGATAGACGTGCGCCACTTTTGGCGTGTCAGAAACAATACCGCAGAAATAAGCGTGCCGGCATGGCCGATGCCGATCCAAAACACGAAGTTAGTGATGTCCCACGCCCAGCCATTGGGATGATTCTCACCCCACACGCCGACACCATTGGAGATCTGATAGATGATACAGATCAAGCCCATGAGGGCTATCGGAGAAGTGATGGAAATGGCTAGCAGCCACCACTTGGGAGTGGGGGCCTCCACGATATCGCACACATTATGCGACACCCAACCAATTGAACGGTCATTAGAGACCAGCGCTGGGCGCTTCAAGTCGGGCGGCGTTTCTAGTGAAAGAGCGGTCTTAGACATTACGCGTGTCCTCCGTTTGGCGTGTGGGCGGATTCATGCTTCTCAGAGTGGCCGTGGCCTCCTTTGGAAGCGGAGCCTGCGCGCGCTGCATCGGGCATCTTGGGATTGGGATTCCGAATGCGGGCTAGATACCAGACCCGGTTTTCAGTGTTTAGATACTCCAGTAAGCGGTAGCCGCGCTGGTCATCCTTGAGTTTGGAGATTTTACTTTCCGGATTCCGGATATCCCCGAAAGTGATGGCGTCGGTGGGGCAAACCTGAGCACAAGCAGAGGTAAAAACGTCCGCGGGGACGCGTGGTTGAGTGGTCTGGCCTGCGGAGTCGCTGGCGTGAACCTTCGCTGCAATCTTGGCTTCCTGAATGCGCTGCACACAGAAAGTACATTTTTCCATGACGCCGCGCATGCGCACCGTGACGTTGGGATTTTTCTGCATTTGCAGAGAATCAGCCATTCCTTTTTCAGAGATCATGTTCCAGCGATAGAGGCTGGTGATGGAACGCTCATTGTAATCAAAGAAATTAAAGCGCCGGACCTTAAACGGACAGTTGTTGGCGCAATAACGGGTGCCGATACAACGGTTATAGGCCATCACGTTGAGGCCGTCCTCTGAGTGGACCGTGGCATTGACTGGGCACACCGTTTCGCAAGGTGCGTTCTCGCACTGCTGGCACATTAGCGGCTGACTCACCATTTCCGGCTCGTCGACGTCACCGCCTTCGCTCGCAAAATAGCGGTCTGTGCGCATCCAATGCATTTCACGACCGTTGATCACCTGTTCTTTGCCGACAATTGGAATGTTATTTTCCGCCTGGCAGGCCGTCATACAGGCCGCACATCCAATGCAGCTATTTAAATCCACGGTCATTCCCCAAGCGTGAACGTCGTCCAGAGGAGGATGCGAGTAGAGCGAGAAGTTCTCTGGCGCATGGGCGTCGATGCCCATTTTCTTAAAGAACGTCTTGTCGTCTGCTTTTTCAGTCCACTCGGCTACTGTGGCTTGGCGAGTCAGATCAGCTCCGCGCCCTTCCAGAGCGCCATGCTCCTGAGTCACAGCCAACGCGTGCTTCTTTCCGGTTTTGACGGCGGTCACACCCACGCGAAACCGGCTCTCAGTGGAGGTCAACAAAGGGAAGACGTCTACGCCCACGTTCCGACCGAGGCTACCGACTTCGGTCCGACCATAGCCAACCGCCACGGAAATGGAGGTGTCCGCATGGCCAGGAAGAATCAGCGCGGCGATCTCCAAGGATTTGTCACCAACGGTCAACTTAAGAACGTCACCTGTGTGAACTCCCAGCTTCGTCGCAGCGGCCGGACTGATGAGCGCTGCATTGTCCCATGTCAGCTTAGTGACCGGATCGGGCAGTTCCTGAAGCCACCCATTGTTGGCATAACGGCCGTCGTCCACTTTGGAATCTGTGATGAAGACGAGTTCAAAATCTTTGTCTGCACCAGTGAGAACAGGAGCCTCGGCGAGCACTTTTGCGACAGAAGCCGCCTGCAATGTAGCGACCACGGGCTTGGCTGCAGAGCCTTTTGTATACCCAGATTTTAGTGTATCCACCCAATCCGCAGTGATATCGCCTTTTTTCCCAGAGACGGCTAGGAAAGTCTGACGAACCAGATCCATCGGATCAGCTTCCACACCAGCAATTTTCGCCAATAGCTCGTTGACGCTCACCCCGTTATAAAGCGGGAGAATGACTGGCTGAACTACCATGTAACTGCCATCGGAAGCTCTAGCGTCATCCCACTGTTCGAGGTAATGAGCTGAAGGAACGTGCCAGTTAGACTTTGCTCCGGTCTCGCTGACTTCCATCCCGATATGAATGACGTTTTTGGCGGCAGCCTGAGCCTCCGTCCAACGGATGTCGGCCGGGGCGTTGAAAATCGGGTTAGCACCCAAGATGAACAGCGCGTTGGTATGTCCCTTTTTGAGCGTCTCGGCGAGGGCCGCGATACCGACGGTTGGCGCGGTTGCTGACTTGCGCAATTCCAGCGTCTTGCCAAGAGCACCTAACGACGCATTGATCGCAAAAGAGAGCGCCTGAACCGCTATCGGCTGACGACGGCCTGCCAAAACTAGAGCCCCACCTTTGTGCGCCCAAAGATCCGCGGCCGTTTCTTCGACCCACTTATCCTTAAACTTGGTTTCAGGTGCCTTGAAGCTGCTCGCCAAGGAGGCAAGACCGGCATCTCCAGAAAGCTTGGCTAATTCTGTTGCCAGCGCCTTCAAGAAAGCGCCTGCGCGGCTGGCCGGCAAACGCAGCCGGTGATCCGACATCCCGCCGGTGAGCGTGTAGCGGTTTTCAACCACATACAGCCGGTTCATCTTCGACTTCGGGCCGTCCACTTTGCGCTTCGCTGCGAATCCGCGAACCGAGGAGATTTCGCCTTCGACACCCAAAATATCGCGATCCACCGTCAAAACAATGTCCGCCCGATCCAAGCGTGGAACCGCCTCAAGATCGGCGCCGAAAGCAGCAGCCACGGCGGCGTTTTCCAGCTCATGACCGTTGGGTTCGTAGGAAGCCCAAACAGCTTTCGGGTACTTGGCAAGAATCAGGTGACGCAGGCGCTCAGCGGTTGGCGAAACAGAGCCATCCGCAAGGAAAGCTAAACCAGCGCCATCACCCGCGGTGTTCAAAAGGGCCGCGAGTTCGGTATCGAACGCAGCGAGATCGGACTTTTTCCCGCTTGAAAGCACGGACTGGGAGCGCTGCGGGTCGTAAAGATCAAGCACCGAAGACTGCGCCCAAATGTCTGTGGTCCCCTTGTTTACAGGGTGCATCGGGTTGCCTTCCACCTTCGTGGGCCGACCATCAAATGTCGTCACCACAAGCGGCATCGCACCCGTGCGCGAAGGCATCGCGGAGGTGAAAAACAATGCTTTGCCTGGAACAGACCACTCCACCCCCTTGGTGAAGGGAACCAAATACTTCATCGGACGACGGCAAGCCGAGAGACTCAGGCCAGCCAAGGCAACCGAGGCGCCCATTAGTTGGAGAAACCCGCGGCGGGAAACATCATTTCCTTCTACCTCGGAAGCTCCTTGGGGAAACTCACGATGCAACCAAGTCCGAAATTCGGGCGTATCTTGTAGCTGTCCAAGCGAGCGCCAATAACGCTTGCCGGTCTGAGCTTCCGCTGGGTGTTGAAAAACGCGCTTGCTCATTTTTGATTAACGGTGGCAACCGGCGCAATTCTTCACCGGAGGGTTAACATGCCAATCTTTCACCAATGCCGCGCCAATTTCGCGCTGCGTTTTGTCGCCCTGAGGCTTCCAGTCTAAATTCGTAACCTCCGCCACGGGGCGCAGAAAATCCGCCGGATTGCGGTGACAGTCCAAACACCAAGCCATGGAGTGCGACTGCGCATGGTAAACCACATCCATTTCGTTGACCTTCCCGTGGCAACTCACGCAACTCACCCCGCGGTTGACATGCACCGAGTGATGGAAGTAGGCGTGCTCAGGCGTCTTGTGAACCTGCACCCACTCCAATGGCTTGCCAGTCTGCCAAGAATCACGCACCAACTGCAGCTTAGGGCTCGTACCCTGAATCTGCGAGTGGCAGTTCATGCAAACTTGGGTTGTCGGAATGTTGGAATACGCCGAGGTCTCCACGTAGGAATGGCAATAGCGGCAATCCATGTTGAGCTGCCCCGCGTGAATTTTGTGTGAAAAGGGGACGGGCTGTGCGGGCTGATAACCCACACGCATGTACTCGGGATTTAGGTAGTACCACACCCCTGCGCTAACTCCCCCACCGAGGGTGAGTAAGCAGAAGATGATTTTGAGAGGGAGCCAATTACTCCACCGTGGAAAGATATTCGCCATGCGACGAGAAGGTTCTAAGCGTTAAAATGGACGAACAAAATGATGCGAGGTACAGCCTGTGGCGAAATGTGGATCGATTTAATGCGCGCTGGATTGGGGAATCAAGTGAGATTGTGAAATTTTTCACAAGCGCATCACTATTCTGCGCGCAAACATCGCTTCCCAAACCGTTTACACCCTCACTGCCCCACCGCGCTACGGATGTGCTCCACACAGTACTCGTTCCCGTCCCGAGCCACGCGAAACTCCAAATGCGGCGCGCTGACCTCCGTGCGACCGCAGATGTGGCAGCTGTGAAGTGTTTGTTGGTCTTCGGGATCAAGGAAGGCCGTTTGTCGGAGCATCTGCTCCTTGCGTTGACGTCTGGCGCGCCACAAAGCAGGGCCAAAGAAGACGCCAAAGTTTGCCAACGCGGCAAGAACCCCGATGCGATAGCCCCAGTCGGAAAAAAGGAGCGAAGGCAGCAAAAGAAAGACGTCCAGCCACGCGAGCCACTTAATCTTCATTGGGATAACAAAGAAAAATAGGATGCGCAGGTCCGGGTAAAAACAAGCGAAGGCGAAGACAAGCGAGTTGTTGAGCAGGATGCCGCCGACGTCGTGGCCGGTGAGGAAGGCGGCAGTGGTGGTGCCCAACATTCCGAGCGCGTAGTAGAGGTTTAGGCGAAAGGCGCCCATGGCGCGTTCCAGGCCGTCGCCCAACCAGATCAAAAACAACATGTAAAAAGCGGCGCTCAACCATGAAAGAAAAACTCCGCCCACAACGGGCACAAATACATGGGACAAAAGCCGCCAGACCTGCCCGGCCATAACTGCTTGAGGATCTAAGTTTAAAACATTTTCAAAACCCGGCCTTATTTGACATAGCACAAAAGCCAGCCCGTTGAGCGCAGCCACGTACCGCAAAAGATGCGGGATTGCGAAGTGTCCCAACCGACGTTCGAGAGAATCAATCAAACTCATGAAGATAACTCTCATGCGGTAAACGGAGGCTGTGAAGTCAAACCCGCTGCCGCACCCCACAAATTGCGCCCCGCATTGACAGCGTCCGTCGACATCATAGCCTTCTCCCGCTCATGGAGACCCAACTCAAACGCACACCACTGGCCACCGTTCACGAAAACCTCGGGGCCCGGATGATGGAATTCGGGGGCTGGTGGATGCCCGTGCAATACGCAGGCATCTTGGAGGAGCATAAGGCAGTCCGCACAGCGGCAGGGCTTTTCGACATCTCCCACATGGGGGAATTGGTGGTTAGCGGGCCGGGTGCGGAGGCTTACTTAAACGAACTTTTGACCAACGACATCCGGTTGCTTTCACCGAGTAAGGGCCAGTATTCCTTGATGCTCAACGAGAAGGGCGGAGTGATCGACGACCTGATTTTATACAAGCGCCAGGACGGCAGCTTTTTCCTCATCGTAAACGCTTCCAAGATAGAGGAAGACTTCGCCTGGATGCAGGGGCGACTTCCAGCCGATGTGATGTTGGAGAACCAAAGCGGGCATTGGGCCGGATTAGCGCTTCAGGGCCCGCGCGCGGCAGAGCTCTTGCAGCGGATGCTCGGAGCGGAGTGCGTCTTGCCAAGTCGCAACCATCTCCTCGAATTACAGATAGCGAATGGACCGGTGCTTCTCGCCCGGACTGGGTACACTGGCGAGGATGGCTTCGAGTGGTTTTGTCCGGCGCAGGTCGCAACATTTTGGTGGGAACGGATTTTGGAAGCCGGCCACGAACTGGGAGTGAAGCCGTGCGGGCTTGGGGCGCGGGACACGCTGCGCTTGGAGGCGTGTTATCCGCTCAACGGCTCGGATTTGTCGCCGACGCACACGCCGCTGGAGGCCGGATTGGCGCGGTTTGTGAAGTTTGAAAAAGGTGAATTTTCCGGACGCACAGCGCTGGAAGCCCAGCGTGTTGATGGAGTTACAAAAAAACTTTCCGCGCTGGTGATGCAAGGCAAAACACCTCCTCCACGCCCGCATTACCCAGTTCTCCACGAAGGGAAGCTCATCACCGAAACTACCAGCGGCACCCTATCCCCAACGCTAGGACTGGGCATAGCGCTCGCCTATTTACCAACAAGCCTCTCCGTGCCCGGAACGGAACTCTCCGTGGAAATCCGCGGCCGCCAATTTCCCGCACGCGTCGCCCCCCGTCCACTTTACCGCCGGCCCGAGTAGCCTGCACCGACCCTTTTAACAAAATCACAATATGAACGTTCCAAACGACTTACTGTACGCCGAATCACACGAATGGCTCCGCCAAGAAGCCGAACTCGCCACCGTAGGAATCACTGATCATGCCCAGCATGAACTCACCGATGTCGTCTATGTGGAACTTCCCGCCATTGGCGCGCATTTTGATGCCGGAGCACAAATATGTGTAGTGGAATCAGTTAAGGCTGCGAGCGACATCTATTCTCCAGTGGCAGGGACCGTGGAGACCGTCAACGAGGCGCTCATCAGCGATCCGGCCCTTATAAACACGGATCCCTACGGTAACGGTTGGATTTTCAAACTGCGCCTGGACTCTGCGAACAGCCTTTCTTCGCTCAAGACTCCCGAACAGTACAGCGAGCTACT
>CALQFT020000034.1 GCA_943329925.2 Opitutus sp. GAS368 | reverse complement strand
TTGAATATTATTATATTATGTCAGTTATAGGGTTCTGCTTGTGAATCCATTTTTGGGAAAAACGTTGCTTTGCCCAAACGACTTTTTGGCCCTTTTTCCGCTTTTACTTTTACTTTTACTTTTACTTCGCTGCTTTGGTCTTTGAGTGGGTTCCTTGGCCGTTTCCCTCAGTACGTGGGGACGTTGCGGTTCGGATCGGGAGCATTGCTCTGAGTCGGGTTCCGCGGATGCGCTCGCGCATTTTTCTGAGGGCAAGTTCCAGCCTTGTTTTGATTGTGCCAATGGGAGTCTTGGTGCGCTCTGAGATTTCCTTCTGGGTAAGGCCCTGAAAGTACACCATGCAAACTGTTTGCCGTTGCTGCTCTGTGAGCTTGTTTAGAGCCTGATCCAGCAACCAGCGCAAGTCCGCCAACCGCAAGTGTTCCTCAGCGCTGTTAGAGGGGGTGCGGCGCGCAAACTCGGAGGTAAGTCGTTCCTCGGCCCGCTCAAAGCTGCGGCGTTCTCTCAACCGGTCAATGGCCCGCCTTCGGACCAAGGTCACAAGCCACGCAGCAGGCTTGGCGCGCTGCGCGTGATAGGTTGAGGCCCTCTGCCAGACCTCGGAGAAGGCCTCTGCTACAACATCTTCGCACTCGCTGGGGTTGTGCAGTATTTTGAGTGACTGGGAGTAGAGCAGCGGAGCGTAACGCCCCCACAGTTTAGCCAGAGCAGAATGCTCTCCAGCCTGGAGTCGTAGCAGGAGCATTTCATCGGGCTCGCCATCGGATGTTGAGCCGTTTGAAGATTCGGAAGCTTTAGTCGCAAACGGATGCGCTTGAGTTTCATTGAAGGCCTCTCCGTCCCCATTTGTTTTAAACGAGTCAAAGATATCTTCCGGCTCGGCCTCCTGGTGCGGGCTAGGAGGCGCGCTTGCATCCATCTTTGGATCGGGGGGCGCTGCGGTGCGGGATGTTGAGTGGGATGTTGAGTGGGATGTTGAGTGGGATGTTGAGTGGGATGTTGAGTGGGATGTTGAGCGGGAGGATGAGGATAGAGGCGGACTGCCCCAGTATCCTGCTTGGCGGGTTGTGGCGGGAAGGGGGTGGTTTCCGTTTTCACCTTGGGCGACGGATTCCAGTGTAGCATTGGCCTCGCAAGGGGATGGATGTGGTTCATCCAAATCGATGTGGCCGCCCACGGTTTGGGAGGAGTTTAGTGAGGAACTATGGCGTAGGGATGTATCGTTTTGTGCGGCTTGCTCGTCTAGCAAAAGGGAGTCCCAGGTAACAGCGACTAGGACCTGCAAATGTGAGGGATAATCATCAGTGGTGAAGGACGGGGCTGTGGAGGGCTGTGCTGTGGAGGGCGGGGCTGTGGAGGGGGCGTTGGGTGGGGAGGATGGGCTTTGGGTGCTAAATCCCGTATTTTGAATTGCGGGGTTCTCCTTGGAAGAGGGGTTGGAAGAGTGCTGCGCCGCCGGGGCGCTAGCCTTTGCTTGGGAGCTGGTATCCATACTATTTACTACGCTAAAAATGCGTGTGCTGGGGCTAGGTAAGAACCCTATACCATGTGTAGGGGCGGCGGAGATTGACCCGCACGGCCCACCTTGTACCTTTCCGCTTCCTCACCCACCTCGCCATGAGCTCGCTAAACAAAAAATTTCCACGACTCCTTCCCACTCCGATTACAAGGGGCGTAAAGGCTTCAGATCTAATTGACGGTGCCTTCAAGGCTTACAACGGAGGTCGTCTGGCGGAGGCCTGTCGCTTATTTACACAAAAGATGCTGGCGCAGGATGGCACAGTGGGGCTCTCTCTGACGGGAGCCTTGACGCCTGCCGGCCTCGGACGAGCGGCGCTGGTGCCTCTGTTAAAGGCCGGTTTTGTGGATTGGATTATCTCCACGGGCGCAAATCTTTATCATGATTTGCACTACGGACTGGGGATGGAGCTCTTTGCCGGGTCGCCTTTTTTGGACGATGTTGTGCTGCGCAAAGACGGGGTGATTCGCATCTACGACGTGTTGTTTGATTACGACGTTCTTTTGGACACGGACGCCTTTGTTCGGCAAGTCATTCAGGGTAAGGAGTTCCAGAAGACGATGAGTACCGACGAGTTTCATTACTTGCTCGGCAAGTACGTTCATGAGCGCGAGGTGCAGCTGGGGATTGAGGAGACGAGCGTGCTTAGTGCAGCTTATCAGCATGGAGTACCGGTGTTTACTAGTTCTCCCGGAGATAGCTCCATTGGAATGAACGTGGCCGCTATGTCGTTACGCTCCTCAAAGTTGCAGTTCGATGTGAACCGGGACGTCAATCAAACCGCTGCTATTGTGTACGATGCGAAGTCGAGTGGGAAAACTTCCAGTGTATTCATTTTGGGAGGTGGCTCCCCGAAGAATTTCATGCTCCAAACCGAACCGCAGATTCAGGAGGTGATGGGGATAGCGGAACGCGGGCACGATTATTTTCTCCAATGTACCGACGCGCGTCCTGACACTGGTGGACTTTCCGGGGCGACGCCCTCGGAGGCGGTGAGTTGGGGAAAAATCGATCCGGACTCCCTGCCTGACTGTGTGGTGTGCTATGCGGATTCAACCATCACGTTACCCTTACTGACGGCCTACGCACTGGACAGGGTAGCGCCTCGGCCCTTGAAGCGTTTGTATGACCGGCGGGATGCGATGTTGGAGACCATTCGAAAGCAGTATCTTAAGCACGGAACGGTGGAGAAAATCGGGCATCGTACAGACTTGACCAAGGAGAAGAAGGGGCGTTCTGGGCGTTCAGTGGTGGGTGCGTCCCGCAAGAAGGAAAATGCGAAGGCCGCGGCGCCTGCGAGTCGGGGTGGGAAGGCGAAACGATAGGGTTGTGGTTTAGGCGAAACCTAATTTTGGTTATGCAAATTATACGTCACAGAGATAGCGATTTTCAGACAGCGCTGGGCAAACTCAAGCGGAGGGCGGTGCCTGTGGCTGGTGTGGAGGACACTGTGCGTGAGATTTTGCAGGCAGTGTCATCTCGCGGGGATGCGGCTGTTTTGGAATATACAGAGGCTTTCGGGGGGCCCCGTTTAACGGTTGGCGAGATGCGGGAAGAGAGGGAGGCCAAGGTGACGGGGAAGACTGCCCGCGTGGTGGAATCTGCGTGGCGGAATGTGCATCGTTTTGCGGCAAAGTCGTTGCGGAAGGATTGGAAAATGCGCAATGCGCAGGGCGCGTGGGTGGGAGAGCGGTTTACACCGTTTGATCGGGTGGGGGTTTATGTTCCTGGAGGAAGTGCACCGTTGGTATCTACGGCGGTAATGACGGTGACTTTGGCGGCTGCGGCTGGGGTTGGAGAGATTGTGGTTGCGACCCCGGCTGATGCGTCCGGGGGCATTAACAATGATCTGCTGTATGCATTGCAGCGAGCTGGGGCGACGGAGGTCTATAAAATCGGGGGGGCCCAAGCGATTGGTGCTCTGGCGTATGGGACTCAGACGATCCGGAGTGTGCAGAAGATCGTGGGGCCGGGGAATGCTTATGTGGTAGAGGCTAAACGCCAGGTATTTGGGCAGGTTTCAATTGATTTACTTCCGGGGCCGAGCGAGGTGCTCGTAATCGCCGATGGTGCGGCGAATCCCTCTTGGGTTGCTGCGGAATTGCTGGCTCAGGCTGAGCATGGCAAGGGCAGCGGCATTGTCTTGGTGACAGATTCGGGGCAGCTGTTGGATGCGGTACGCGGCGAAATGGAGCGGCAGTGCGCTTTGTTAAGTCGCCGGGAGCACTTGGCCGGGGTTTTGTCGCAGGATGCGTATCTTGTTGAGGTGCGCTCCATCACAGATGCAGTGCATCTTTGCAACGAATACGCTCCCGAACACTGTGCAATTTTGACGGAAGATGCGGACTCTGTAGCCGCGAAGATTCACAACGCTGGGGCTTTATTTATCGGAGCGTATTCTCCAGTAGCTGCGGGAGATTTTCTCGCTGGACCCAGTCATACGCTCCCAACGGGGGGAGGCGCGAAGTCGTTTCCGGGTTTGATGGCGGATATGTTTCAGCGGCGAACCAGTTGGGTAAAGATGGATGAAGTGTCGCTTAGGAAGTCGTTACGTGTGATTGAGGGCTTTAGCGCTCTGGAGGGGCTCGACGCGCACGGTCAATCCGCGTCAATCAGGCTCTGAGTGGTGATTGCGATCCGAAAGAAGCGTGATGAATGATTTTTCTCTTGCGGGTAGGTCTTGCCCTTCTTGACTTGGTAACGCTGGCGTCTAATGTTCGATAAAAGGATTATTCACGTGTCTTTGTTTACTTTTACTCCTCGGATTTCTTTCGGCGCGCTTCGTTTAAAAGGTTCGTGCGCTTTGCGTTTACTCGCAACGGCAGCTCCCATTGTGACTGCGGTGTTTTTTGCTCTGATTGGTGCAAAAACTGTTAATGCGCAGGAGGTGTTGGACGGGCTTGCTGCGGTGGTGAATAACGAGCCTATCACCTTTTCTCAGGTGAGAGAGCTGGTTTCAGCAAAGGAAAAGGCGGCTTCAGAGCAGCTTTCCGGGAAGGAATTACAAGAGAAGATTAAGCAAATCCGGGTGGAGGCCATTGATGAGCTGGTGGATAGACAGTTGATTCTGCAGTACTTCAAAGAAAAGGGGTTTACCTTGCCTAGTTATTTGATTGAGGACCGCCTCAATACGATTATACGGGAGGAACACAATGGCGACAGGGCTGCTTTTGCTCGGAAGTTGGCCTCGTTTGGGTTTACGATTGAGCGTTTCCGTAAAGAGGAAATGAATAAAATTATCGTGCAGAGCATGCGGCAGCAGGCGGTCAAAAGTGCAACGGCAATACCGGCTGAAAAGTTAAAGACGTTTTATAAGGAACACATTTCGGAATTCACAACGGAGGAGCAGGCGCAATTAAGAATGATCATTTTGCGCTCCAACGACAAAGGGACGCCGGAACAGCGTAAGCAGCTTCTGGAAGAAATTCGGGGCAAGGTGTCTTCGGGGGCGAAGTTTGCGGATTTAGCGCGGCTATACTCCGAGGATAGCACCGCTGAGACGGGCGGGGATTGGGGCTGGGTACAACCCGGGACATTGAACGAGGCTTTGTCCAAGGCGGCGATGGGTTTGAAGCCGGGGGAGACGAGTCGCCCAGTTCAATTAGGGGCGTCTTCTTACCTGCTTTACTGCGAGGCAAAGCGCCCCAAGGTCGTACAGAATTTTGAGGAGTCTCGGGATATTGTGGAAAAGGTGATGTTGGGGCAGGAGCGCCAGAAGGCTCAGTCGGATTGGGTGGCGAAGTTGAGGAAGAAGGCGTACATCAAGATTTTCTGATGCAGTGCGAATTGACCCAGGTGCCTCCTTTGCCCTGTATTGCAGTGACGACGGGGGATCCCGCGGGAGTGGGACCGGAGGTGGTTCGTGCTGCGCTGGGTTCGCCTGATTTGGCTCGGGGGTTTCGGTTTGAATTGGTGGGAGAGCAGGGAGAGCCGTTCGATGCAGGGGTGCCGACATCCCGGGGTTCGGGGCAGGCTTTTGCCGCTTTGGAGGCGGCTGTCGCGGGCGCCCTAGCGGGAAAGTATGCGGCAGTGGTGACCGGGCCGGTGAACAAGGCGGGAATGAAGGAAGTAGGGTTTGGATTCCCCGGGCAGACTGAGTTTTTTGCGGCCCGTTGTGGAGTGAAAGATTACGTGATGTGTCTGACCGGCGGCCCGCTGTGCGTGGGGTTGGTGACCGCGCATGTCGCCTACAGTGAAGTGCCCAGTCTGCTTACGGTAGGGGAGATTGAAAAAACCGGGCTTTTGCTGGCGGCGTTTTTACAGACACGATTAGGCAGGTTGCCGAACATCGCGGTGGCGGGTTTGAATCCGCATGCAGGGGAGGGCGGGCTATTTGGTTCGGAGGAAGGGGCTGTGATTCGCCCCGCCGTCGAGCGATTGGGGGCAAGTCGGGCGGGCAACTTCACTGGGCCATGGTCCCCGGATACGGTGTTTTACAGGGCGGCTACGGGTGAGTTTGACGGGGTGGTGTGCATGTATCACGACCAAGGGCTGATACCGCTGAAGCTGCTAGCGTTTCACGAGGGGGTTAATGTCACGCTGGGGCTGCCATTCCCCCGCACCAGTCCGGACCACGGGACGGCGTATGAATTGGCGGGGACGGGGCGAGCGGACGCAGGGAGTATGCTGTGTGCCCTGAATTTGGCAGCGGAACTGGTAGCCAAGCTGCAGGTGTCTGGTTTATGAGCGCACTATATCGGCGCGTATTTGGGATAGGTTTGCAGGATACATTTGTTTATCGCTGGAACTTTTTACTGCGAAGTTTGTTCAGTCTTATTCCATTGCTTGGAACTGTGGCGGTTTGGAAGGCCGTTTGCGAATCTGGGCAGGGGTTGCCGGGTTATCAGTTTTCGGCAATGGTTTTTTATTTTGTGGGGGTGCTTTTGGTTGAGAATCTGGCGAGTCCCACGGAGGATGAATGGCGAATTGCGGCGGAGATTCGCGAAGGGCAGATCAGTGCCATACTGACCAAGCCTTTGGACTATCTGGCGTATCGGCTGACATTGTTTTTTGCGTATCGTTTTTTGTATACTATTCTCACGCTCCCGGTGCTCGGTGTGGTGCTGTGGGTTTTTGCTAAACATCTTGAGTGGCCGCAGCATTTGGTGACATGGCTTTGGTTTGGTCTGGCGGTATGCGGTTCTGCCCTGATCCAGTTTTTTATAGCATACGCTCTGGCGATGCTTGCGTTTTGGATTCTAGAGGTATCGACCCTGATTTTTATCCTATACTCTTTTGAGTACTTTTTAAGCGGTCACGTATTTCCTTTGGATTTGTTGTCTCCCAAAATGCAGGAGGTTCTCCATTGGCTTCCATTTCCATACGAACTCTTTTTTCCGGTTCAGATACTTTTGGAGCGTCTGGATTTCAAGTCGATGATTGAGGGGTTTCTGATCCAGTTGATGTGGGTTTGTATTACGTTTGGGATGGCCAAGTTTTTGTGGATGCGCGGAGTTCAAAAGTACCAAGCGGTGGGAGGGTAAAGGGCTGGAACGATAGGGGTAGTGTTATTGCAGGCGTTTTTGCGTTTAAAATAGGTTGCGACATTCGGCGGCGCGCAAAAAAAAGGGCGCGCTCCAAAAAAGGAGCGCGCCCTGATTGTTAAGCACCGAAGGCGGTGCTTATGATCCACGTTTTACTCGTGCGGTGTGGGGTGTGGAGCCTCTGCGGGTGCAGCGTGCGCCTCTTGGTGAGCGGGCGCGGGAGCTTCTGTGGCGGCTTCGGTTGGAGCCAGATCCACCCACTCTAGGTAGGCCATTTCAGAAGCATCGCTGTGGCGATGTCCGAGTTTGACTATACGCGTGTAGCCACCTTGGCGTTCGCCGGTACGGGGGACTACTTTTTCAAACAGCGACTTGACCGCCGTCTGATTGTGGTGGAGGTAGGATAGGGCAAGACGACGCGCGTGGAGCGTGTTCTTGCGGCCGATGGTGACCATCTTCTCGGCAAATGGGCGCACTGCGCGTGCTTTGGCGAGGGTGGTTTTGATGCGGCTGTGTTCGATCAGGCTGATGACCTGGTTTGCCAGCAGAGAGTCACGATGGGACTGAGAGCGGCCAAGTTTGATTGTTTTCTTTTTGTGGCGCATGAGAGACGAAAAAAAGGGATAGAAATGAGAACTGAAAGACGAAACGGGAGAGAGGGAAAAGAGATCCGGGATCCTCGAGAGAAGCCCGGATGAATCCTTGGCGTGCTTTAGCGGGGAATGAGTGAGGTGTCGCCGGTGTTTAAATCGACGAGGCCGGATTCGAATTTCATGCCCAAGGAGAGCTGCAGCTGCTGCAATTTGTCCTTGATTTCGTTCAGCGACTTCTTTCCGAAGTTGCGGTACTTGAGCATTTCGCTTTCCGACTTCTGTGCGAGTTGGCCGACGGTGGTGATGTTGGCGTTGTTGAGGCAGTTTGCGGCGCGCACGGAGAGTTCGATCTCGTTGACGCTCATATTCAGAAGCTTTTTGAGCTTTTGATTTTCCTGACTCTGTTGAGGCTGCTCTTCTGCGAATTCAACCGCGTTTTCATCGTAACCGTAGAAGGGTTCGAAGTGGCGCTTGAGAATGCTGGAGGCTTGAACGAGGCCTTCTTCGGGGCTGAGGCGTCCGTCTGTCCAGATTTCCAGGATCAACTTGTCGTAATCCGTGCGCTGGCCGACGCGAGTGTTTTCCACGGCGTACTTGACCCGGGTGACTGGCGAGAAAATCGAATCAATGGCAATGAGACCGATGGGCTGCTCCGGACGCTTGTTGGCGTCGCCAGAGGCGAAGCCACGGCCGACGCGAACTTCGAGCTCTGCGTCAAACTTGATCTTCTTGTCTAGGGTGCAGATCAGTTGATCCTTGTTGACGACTTCGCACTGGGCGGAATCTTGAATGTCTCCGGCGGTGATGGCTCCTTCTTTGTTGACGGAGATCATGAGGTTGCGGATGTCGTGATCGTGGGCCTTGAATTTCACCTTTTTGAGGTTGAGGATGATGTCTGTGACATCTTCAACCACGTGGGGAAGGGTTTGGAATTCATGGTGGGCACCTTGGATTTTGACGGCAGTGATCGCCGCGCCTTCCAAAGAAGAGAGCAATACTCGACGAAGCGAGTTGCCGACGGTGTGACCGTAGCCGGCTTCAAAGGGTTCCGCGATGAACCGCGCGTAAGTGTCTGTGCGCGAAGCCTCGTCTTTGACAAGAGAGGACGGCATTTCAAATCGACCGAGACGAACTGGCATAGGATAAGGGGCCGCTGGAGCGGCTTTGGGTTCTGAATTCACCGGGTTTCCCTTGGCGCAGATGGCGGGTAGACTAAAGTCAGCCGCCCAAGGACCAACGGTGAAGGATTAAGGATGCGCTTGCTAAATGGGGAGGGAAGCCAAGGGAGAGAAGCTCCCTTGGGCAAGGAAAAAGTGAGGCCGGAGTGTTTTTATTGAAGAAACGCGGACTAGAGGACTAGAGGGATTGGCAGAACTCCTCAATCCGGTCTAGGCCCTTCTTGATGGTGTCCAGTCCCGTGGCGTAAGAGAGGCGGATGGTGCGGTCATCTCCGAAGGCCACGCCGGGAACTACAGCCACGTGGTGTTTGGAGAGAAGGCGCTCGGCAAAATTACTGGAGTTGAGTCCAAACTGGGAGATATTAGCCAAGACGTAGAAGGCGCCCTTAGGTTCGACGAGGGTGATACGCGAGATGGAGCGAAGCCGTTGGACCATGTATTGGCGGCGCAAGTCAAACTCCTGCCGCATTTCTTCCACTTGGGCCTGATCGCCTTTGATTGCGGCCAGACCGCCTTGTTGGGCGAAGGAACAGGGGTTGGAGGTGGAATGGCTCTGGATGGCGTCGATTGCCTTTGCCACGGCCTCAGGAGCGCCAAGGTAGCCAAGGCGCCATCCAGTCATGGCGTACGCTTTGGAAAATCCATTGACTGTGATGGTTAGGTCGTAGGCGGTCTTGGAGAGCGAAGCGATGGAAACGTGCTCGGCGCCATCGTAGGTGAGCTTTTCGTAGATTTCGTCAGAGAGAATACAGATGTCTTCTTCTGCAGCGATTTCCACGAGTGCCTCGAGTTCTGCTCTGGAATAGACTGAGCCGGTGGGATTACCTGGGGAATTGATAATGACCATTTTGGTGCGTGGGGTCATCGCACCTTCGAAGTCCTCCGGGGTCATTTTCCACTGGTTGGCTTCGGTGGTTTGGACAATGACGGGTTCGGCACCTGCAAGGCGCACCATTTCTGGGTAGGAGAGCCAGTAGGGAGCGGGAATGATGACTTCATCACCAGGCTGGCAGACGGCGAGCACCGCATTATAGCAGGAGTGTTTGGCGCCGTTAGAAACGATAATCTGCGAGGGCTTATAATCGATGTGATTATCGTGCTTAAATTTATCTGCAATGGCTTGACGCAATTCGGGAATGCCGCTGGAAGGGGTGTACTTGGTAAAGCCACCGTCGAGGGAGGCCATAGCGGCGGCCTTGATGTGCTCGGGGGTGTCGCAATCCGGCTCGCCGGCACCAAAGCTGCAGACGTCAAGGCCTTCGGCTTTCATCGCCTTGGCCTTTGAGTCGATGGAGAGGGTCAGGGACGGGGTGAGGATAGTGGCGCGATGAGCGAGTTCCATGGCAAGGGTATTGGTAAGGGGCGGTTAGGAGAAGGGTGAGCGGAATTTCCGGGGCGAATAGAGTGGAGAATGATTCTGTAGGATTAGTGTGAGAACCAATCTTCCAACAAGGACTTAAAGTTGTTTTCAGCCACGCCGATAATGGCCATTTCGCGGGCTGCATTTTCTGCAGAGTCGGAGGCATGGGCGGCGTTGATCATGATGGTCTGGCCAAACTCGCGGCGGATGGAGCCGGGAGGCGCCTTGGAGGGGTCTGTTGGTCCTAGGACTTCACGGGTTTTGCGAACGGCATCGGCACCCTGATAAACGAGGGCGATGCATTTCTCTGTGCCGGGAGAGTTGCGCAGTTCCTGTGGGCAATCGCTGGGTTTGCGTCCAGCCATGAACTTTACAATTTGTTCCCAGTTTTCACGACCATTGATGGGGCCTAGTAGCTCTCCCAATTTGGCGCGGGTCTCGGGGCTAATGGGTAGGCCGAATTCCGCCTCAAGCGCCTTTGCTGCCTGATTGCCTGCCGGTTCTTTGAGCTTCTCTTGAAGAACTTCGAGTACTGGGCCATAGAACTGTTCTGCCTGTGCGACGCTCATGCGGTGGACTTTGAATCCCACGATGTAAAGGCCTGAGCGTGAAAAGACATCCATCACGCCGCCGGGCCGGGTGCTCGGCTCGCGGAAATTGTCTGGCTTAATGAGCACCAGGGTCTTTTCGACGTTTTCGCCTGGAGCAAAGTGTACCGCCGATTCCATAATCCCGCCATCTTTGTCGGAATACTGGGCCCAAAGTAAAAGATCGTGTTTGGCGGTTTCTGCATCCCGAGGGGCAAGGGCGGCGGGCTCAAAATAAGTCACCGAGCCATCTTTGTCCGTGATGTAATCACCAAAGGTCTCGCGGATTGTATGCCCAGTGGGGTCGTCGTGCAAAATGTGGCCGACGGCACTGCGGATTTTTTCGACGGCGTTTTTGCCCTTGAAGACAAGCATCAGTACCCGGGGATGGTAGTCCGCGTTCGGGGAGAAATTGGTGAGGATGTATTCTTTAAGGAGTTCTTGCACTCCGCGATGAGAAGGGCTGTCGCTTGTGACGATAGTGTTGGCAAAGGCCTCAACCAGAGGCGTGCTCGGGGTGAACATGCGGGCTGTTACCAATTCCAGAGCGGTCCGCGAGATGAGACGAGATAAGATCGCCCCGGTCCGCGACTTGCGGATGGAGTACGGAGTGACAAGGACGTAGGAAAGTTCTTCGGACATAGACAAAAAGGGCCCGCGGAAGAGTCGGGCGAGTGGCGCATTGCTCAGCACCACTTGGTGTTATTGAGAACGCTGACCGGCTCGCTGAGCTCTGCGCAGGCAAGATTACCGACTTCGGAGAGCAGGTGCTCCCTGATTTCGGGGGTCGGAAATCTAGTGTCCGCCGTTTGGATACGTCAACGGATTTTTAGGCTAAAATGGTTTATACGGGCCACTGTGCTGCGCCCCAAGAGAGGATTTTTTCTAGGACCCAGTGCGAATACGGAGCTGGGAACGCTGCAGCGCATTTCGGAAGAAAAAACGGAGGGTCTTGAGTGCAGGTTTTTAGCCGTGAGCGGGGGGCTTTGGGGTAAGCGGGCCCGTCTTCCAGGGAATTATACCAAATCTTGAAGAAAACTGGTCCTTCTCTCCCAGGTGCTGAGGTCTTTTAATCATCCATAAACCTAAAAGAGATGGCATTAGAGAATATCCGGACTGTTGAGCAGTTCGGCGATTCGGCTCACGAGCCGGCCGGCTCCGCCTCCATCGAGCACTCGGTGATCGAATGACAGGGTGAATTGCGCTTCGGTGGCAGGCTGGAAATTGGAGGACTCCGCATTCCAGCGTGGCACAACCCGTCCGGCTCCCATGCCGAGAACCAAAGTCTGTTCAGGAAGTGGGATGGGGGTTGCCCATTCCAGCCCGAAAGTGCCGAAATTCGTGACAGTAGCAATAGAGCCCCCTGTAGCGTCTGGCGGGAGGCGACGGCGGCGGGCAAGATCGACTAAGTCGTTGTAGCGCACGATTAACTCGGCCAGAGGTGTGCGGTCGGCGTTGCGCAAAACCGGAACGAGGACTCCATCCTCTGCCTCGACGGCAAATCCAACATCGATGGAGCGTGGGTGTACGATTTTGTCTCCGATGAGCCGGCCGGCAAGGGCGCTGTTTTCTCCCAGTGCAAGTGCAAGGGCGCGAAGGGCGTACAGGGCAGGGCCGGGCTTGGGGTTGCAGTTTTTGCGATGGGACAACATGGCGTCGATGCCTACGGGCATGCCCACGGTGGCTAGAGGTCTTGTCCAAGAGCGGCGCATGGCGTCGGCGACGGCGACGCGCATCGAAGAGGCTTGCGAGAGTTTTTGCTGGTCCAGCTGTGAGAGAAATTTTTCAAAGTCCTCGATGGTCAATCGTCCGGCGGCGCCGCTGCCTGCAATGCCGGCGAGATCTGCCGCGTGGAGGCCAAGTTCAGCCATGCGGGCCTTGAGTCGGGGAGAGAGAAAGCTCATGCCCGAGGCATGGGCTGGAACTGGGAGTCCCCGCAAAGTCGGAGCCACTCCGGAGGACTGATGGCCAGTGATACCTCGCACAAAGGAAGTTGCCTCATCTGCCGGAGAGTAGCCGTGGGGCAGGGAGTCACGGTGCTCCATCTGCGGGGCGGAGGGGACGTCGAGCCCGAGTCTGCGTGCGTCTTCCTCGGAACACTCGACGTAACCGAGCGTATCACCAACCGCGTAACTCTGTTGCAGCTGAGCGCACCACTCAACGACCCGGCCCGAACAAGGAGAGGTGACGCCCATGGTCGCTTTTTGGGTTTCGACCTCCAAAAGGTCCTGATCCACGGCAACCTCCTCGCCAGCTTGAAAGTTGAACGCCACAATGGTGGCCTCTGCAATGGACTCGCCCAACTGGGGCATGACTATGGGAATGCGTGGCATAACGAAAAATGTGGAAGCGATCGGGTGGAAGAGCTAACTGCGGAGCAGAACTCTGAGCGAATCGGCAATGCTTCGGGCCGTGGGACGATGGGTTCCCCAGAGGTTGGGATGATAGGGCACGGGAGTGTCTTTACTGTTGAGTCGCATGGGAGGGGCGTCGAGTAAGTTGAAGCCTTCTGCTGCGACGCGGGCCAGAATTTCTGCAGTCACCCCGCCCCAGGGCCAGGCTTCACCTACGGCAAGAACGCGGCCGGTGCGGGCGACTGAGGCGAGAACGGTGTCGGTATCCAGTGGTTTGATGGTGCGCAGGTCTATGACTTCAATTTCCCAGCCTTCGGTGGCAAGTTCGTCTGCTGCGGCTAGGGATTCGTGCACCATCGCGCTGTAGGTGACCACCGTGGCATCCCGACCGGCCCTGGCGACGCGCGCTTTGCCCGCAGGAAGGGCTTCCTTTGGGAGGGAGTCTGCCTTGAGGTGATAGTAGAGGTACTTATGTTCGCAAAAAATAACTGGATCATCGATGGCTACAGCCTCCAACAGCATGGCGTAAGCATCCTCGACGGTGGCGGGAGTCATTAAAATCAGTCCCGGATAGTGGGCGTAAAGGGCCTCCAAATTTTGGGAATGAAACGGACCGCTCCCTGGAGTCCCGCCGCTTGGGAGGCGCACCGTGATGGGGCAGGGGAGGCCCGTGCGCCAGAACATCGTGGCGGCTTGGTTGACGATTTGGTTGAAGCCGACCGTGGAGAAGTCGGCGAACTGCATTTCCACGATGGGACGCATTCCTTGGAGCGCAGCGCCGATGGCCGAACCGACCATTGCATCCTCGCTGATGGGCGAGTCTAGAACGCGGCCTGGAAAGCTCTGGGCAAGGGATTTGGTGGCCTTGAAAGCGCCCCCGAAAGCGCCGACATCCTGGCCGTAGATGTAGACGCGCGGGTCGTTTTCGAGAGCTTGGCGTTGCGCTTCGCGAATGGCTTCGAGATAAGTAATCAAGAGGGTGGAAGGTGGGCCCGTTTCAAAGTTGGCCTGCGGGAAAGGCTTGAGGCAAGGACCTGTGAAACAAACCGCTTAGTCTTAGTTAAGGTGTGTGGGTTGGGGCGGGTTGCCCTCAAGAAGATGGCGACTGGCCAAGGCGCACCAATCTTCTTTAGCCGGATCCGGGGCGGGCTCCCGCAAGCTGTGGGCGACTGCCTCTTCCACAAGGGATTGAGAGTCTCGCAGCCAGATGTCGAGCATCGAAGCGTCGGCCCATTTTTGGGCGAGCATGTGATTTTGGGCGACATCCAGGCAGTCCCGGCCTAGTTGGAGTTCCTTGAAATGCTGTGAAATGTAATGGGCATCGTCGTGTTCTCCGTGGCCGGCGAGTCGTAAATTGGAAGCGATGATCAATTGGGGGCCTTCTCCATCGCGCGCTGCGCAGACGGCTCCACCGATGGTTTCCAAGCAGGCGCTCAGGTCGGTGCCATCTACGGAATGGCCTTTCACGCCGTAGCCGATGGCCTTGTCGACTAGATCATTGCATGCAAATTGCCGGTGGTTCGGGGTCGAGTAGGCGTACTGATTGTTGGTGATTACCAGAATCAACGGGAGTTTTTCCACAGCGGCCTGATTGAGCGACTCGTGAAAGGCCCCCGTGGAGGTCGCCCCTTCACCCAGACAGGCCGCACCCACCGTGTTCTCCTTTTTCTGAAAGCGATGGGCCATCAGCATGCCGTTGACCACAGACACCATGGCACCCAAGTGCGAAATCATTGGGAGCAGTCCCTCCTTTGGACGCCCGCGGTGAACATTGCCATCACGGCCGCGCATGGGACCAGAGCGAGCACCGAGGTAGGTGAGGGTGAAGTCTAACAGACTTTCTCCAAAGGCAAGGCGCCCTGCCTGATCGCGAATAAGCGGAGCGAAAATATCGCCGTCACGCAGTGCCATTCCCGTGGCGACGCTGATGGCCTCCTGACCTCTGCCAAGGAAAACGCCGCCGATAATCCTTCCTCCACGGAAGAGACTGGCGATTTTTTCTTCTGCAACTCGGGCAAGTAGCATCCAGCGGTACGCTCTCCGATAAGTTTCGGGGAATTCGACAGCGGTGCAGCTTGGGCGATGCGCCTCGGCTAATCGGAACATGTCGTGCATTGTAGGGAGGGCGGTTGGTCGGGTGCAAGATCAGGAAAACGCGTATTTATCCCTGAGCGTGACTTTGCTTAATCGCGTTTCCCCAACCAAGTGGACGTTTTTTTAAGTGTTTCGCCCCGGAGAAAGCAGGCGTCCTCTCTCAAATTCCAGCTTTCCCTCCATTTTCTGCATCACTGCGCGAGCCACTGGGCGGCGTCGGCAATGACGTGCCCTTTAGTGCCTTCATTGCGAATTTCCAGCCAACCTGATTTGCCCGCTTCGAAACGGAAGGTTCCAAGCACCTGCACCCCGTCTGGGCCCGAGGGGAGTTCCTGTTGGTTGACATACACTGTGGTTTCCCCCTCGGCATGGTGGATGACTACGGGGACTTTTTTCGAACGGTTCCCAAGCGGGGTGTAGGTGATTGCCACCCGGTACTGGCCCGCAGAGGCGAGGTCCGGGATGTACCGCACCTTCTGGTGGCCCTTCTCGGCGTCGCCATCGTGGCGGTAGCCTGTGCCGACGTAGCCTCCCACGGTTGCGCCCTCTGCGGCGAACCCTTCGATTTGGGCCTTGGCGTCGTCGACCACAATGCCTGGGAGCGTGATACTTCCGCGGCTCTCCTTTGGATCTGGGATCAAGTCCAGCACCTGTTTATCCGCAAGTAACCGTGTTTTGAGTTTCTCCAGATTGATGGACTGGATGGTTGTTTTTTGTTCGATCGCATGGACTGCTGCCGTCGCGGCACTCTGCCCCATCACCATGAAAACCGGCTCCATGCGGATGCTCCCGTAGGCAATATGGCTGGCGCTCAGGCAAACCGGTGCCAGCAGGTTGGTGCATTCGGCGGCCTTGGGGCGGATGCTCCTGAAACTGATCGGATAGGGCTTGGTTGCGATCTGGATGTCGCCCTCGTTGCGGACAAACCCTTCTTTGGTCACGTACCGCTGCGCATGATGGGAGTCCATGTTGTAAGCGCCCATGCCGACGCTGTCCTCGATGATCTCTGCGCGTTTGCAGTTTTTCTCCGACATCACATACTCGCCGATCATCCGGCGCGCCTCGCGTACGTAGAGTTGCCGGGGCCAGTTGCCGTTGTCTGTAAATTCATCCTTGGCGAGGCCGAATTTACGGTAAGCTTCGCGCAGTTTTTCGGGCACGCGCGGCGAGTTTGCCATCGTCCAGAAAAGACCCTTCTGCCAGTCTTCGTGGTCCTTCCAGATGCGTTCCCGGGTAGCATAGTCGGCCTCCGGATAGTCCCAGTTCATGCCGATAAAATCTGAACTAACCGCAAAATTGTTGTTGGTGTCGGTCTTGCGGTTGGGCATGGAAACCGGGTTCCACGAGACGCGTGTGTCGCCGGCCTCGGCGTTGCGCAGGGCCAGTTCAAACCATTTCGGGTCGTAGTTGGCGGGTTTTTCCCAGTCCCGGCGGTTTTCGGGGACGTCCGTAGTGCACATCCGGAAGTTGTAGGCTTGGATTTTTCGGTCGCCGGAGAATTCCACGCCCGGACCCTTTGGGTTGATTCCTGGCAGGAGGCCGCTGGACGGGTCACCTTTGCGCACGTAGGGGTCCACCTGCTGGTTAAACTGGTGGTGTTTCGCACCTTCAGCCTGCACTCCGTTGATGCTTTCATTGTAGACGCTGTTGGCCTCCCGGCCGACGTGGTAGCCCACGCCCGCCTTGGCCATCAAATCGCCTTCGTAGCTGGCGTCGATGTACATTTCAGCGGAGAAAGATTTGCCACTTTCCATGACGATCTCAGTGATGCGGGCGCCCGTTTTTTTGACGCCGTTTTTAAGATCCAGCCGTTCGCCGTACACAACCGTGACCCGGTCTTTAACGCTCGCGAGCATCGCGTCGTAGACGGCAGAGGCCGCCTTGGGTTCGAAGGTCCATTGGGCGGCCTCCGTGCCAGAACTGCGGGTGCGCGTTGTGAAATAGAGTTCGGGGGTCTCCTGCTTCCAGTTCTCTGGTCTTTTGTAGTACTCTCGAATGGCGACGTAAAAATCCAGGGAGAGGCCTCCAATGGCTTTTTTATTGCCGATGTCCGTTGCCCCCAGTCCGCCTGTGGTGAGGCCCCCCAAGAAGCGCGAGGGTTCAATAAGGATGGCGTTTTTGCCCATCTTGGCGGTTTGAATGGCTGCTGTGATGCCGCCGGAGCTGCCTCCGTAAATGACCACATCCACCTTTTGGGCGGCAAAAGAGCATAGCGGAAAAGCAACGCAGAGCAGGGGGAGGGTGGAGAAACGCATGGCCCATGCTTGCAAGAGATCGGTAGGACGCAAGCGGCTAAATTTGTCTATTTGGAAGTTCAAGATGAAAGTCCGCCGAGATTAATCCTGATTCTTCAAAAGCGCTGGTGAGCAGTCTCGTTATTTACCGTTCCAGAAAAGTGCGAGCTGGCCACATTTTGGTACTTATGCAGTCTAATTTTAACTTCCGGAGTTGATGTAATTTTATCCGGTTGCACAGGTGTAGGCCTTTTTAAATCGGCCAATGGACTGCGGTGAAGTGGGGCAGGGGGCGCCAATGTATCGTATTGGCAGCGTCTTGGTTCCTTCTGTAGGATGAGGTTGTTTAAGCGCGTTCTCTGCGTGCCATCTTTCAACCCCTCCTCGTTCTCCCCATGTTTCCCTTCCCCCCTCTTAGCGCTGTTCTGGGCCCTCACATTACCCGTTGCGGCCTTCGTCACTTTTTGTTCTCAAGGCAAGCTTTTGGAGTGCTCCTCGCCTTGGTTTCACTTGCGAAGGCGAGCTTGCCAGCCTGTGCGCAATCGCCCTTGCCGCCTCAACCTGTAGCCATTCTGCCGAGGGCCGATCATTTGTTGATGCTCGACCGCCGGGTGATTGCCTCCCTAGAAAACGCCCGGCTTGTTGTGGGGATTCCTCGAAAAGACGCGAACAACCCGCTGCTTATTCCTGACCAACCCTGGGAGAACGCCACCAATAATTACTACCCCAACGTCGCTTGGGATCCGGTTAGTCGGGTTTGGAATCTCTGGTACAAGGACGTTTTAGCCGATCCGGAAGCTATTGCCAAAATGGACGTCCCGTCCACGGTCCACGGCGTGGGATGGTATCTTCTCCATGCAACTTCCCGCGATGGGGCGCTCTGGACACGTCCCGAGCTGGGCTTGCACGCCTATGATCACAATGCCAAAAACAACATCGTCGCCCGTGATTGTCCGAACGCCGGGGTGTTTTTGGATGAGCAGGAAACTGATTCAGCTCGCCGATACAAAATGATGTACGATGTGGGACTCGGAAATCCCCGCGTCCGGTTCAGCCCCGACGGGGTGCATTGGGGCGAAGCGGTTGAACCAAAGGGATTTCGTGCTCAACAGGGAGACACCCATAACAACGGGTTCAGGGATCCGTGGACGGGAAAGTTTCTTTGGTTCACCAAGCTCTATCTTGGGGAACGGCTGGTCTCGCGGCTTGAAAGTGACGATTTTTTGAATTGGCGCAGTAGTGGGGTCGTTCTTCGCAGCGGAATCAACGAGGGGAAGGAGACTCAAACTTATGCGCTTACGGCGTTCCCGTACGCCAATGGCTACCTTGGTTACCTGATGCTTTACCATGTCAAAGCCGGTCGCACCGTGGACTGCGAATTGGCCTGGAGTGCGGACTCGGTTCACTGGGAACGCGTGGCTCCGGGAAGTCCGCTTCTTCCCAATGGTCCCGCTGGATCATATGATTCGGGCTGTATCTACGCTCAGGCTGGGGCGCCCGTCTCTAAGGATGGCCGTGTGCAAATCTATTATGGAGGGAGTTCAACTCCGCATCTCGGATGGAAACGTTCTGGGAGTCTCTGCTTGGCAACCCTTCCCGAAGATGGCTTTGCGGGATTTTCCCCAGTTGACCCAGCTCGAAAAGGCACGGTTTTGACGGTTCCGCTGCGCCCGCAAGGAGGCGCAATCGAGGTGCGTTCTGAAGGTGCTGTCGAGGTCAAGCGGGAGGAGCTTTCCGAGGGCCTCTTCCAACTCCGTATCGTCTTGGGCGCTGGAGCCAAGGTTTATTCAATAGTGGGCGCCACCCTTGCGGACGCTTCGCCCAGGCCTCCAGTGGAGGGTGCCCCGGCGCGGGAGTCCGTGAAGCGGGAGCCGATACGTGTGGATTTTAAGGCAGGCACCGCAGGGTGGAAGGCGCTCGATAGTTTTACGCACATCCCGGAGCAGGAATGCGTGCGCGTGCGCCGTGGAAAGGGGCTGCGGCCCTTTGCCTTTGGGGAACCCCTTCCTGGCAACTGGCCCGAACAATTCGGTGGTGCAGCCCTGCAGATTTCCGTGCGGCTGCGGACCCCTGAGGTCGGGGGCGTCGCGAGAGTGGAGATTTTTGCAAAAGACATTGCTCCGTGGTATTTTGAGTGGAAAGAAACGCTTTCAGCCGAGTGGCAAACCTTTCAAACCACGATTCAATACGGCTGGAGCGACGCGCAAGCGAAAGCCGCGGGCTGGACTCGCTCTGAACAAGGGTTCAGTTGGAGGGAGACTTTGGAGCACGCTGGGCGGGTTGTTGTGATGCCATCAGGAGGAAGCGCTGAAACCTTCGATCTTGGGCATGTGCTTTTTGAGCCGAAATAAAGTAGCAGAGCGGGCGAGGGAAGGTTGCTTGGCGAGGGAATCGCTTGAGTAGCATTGAGTTTAAGTCGCTTTTTTGAGCGAAGGTAGAGTTTTTTGTCGACACTTAGTAAGTAGCCTTTAGAAAGTGTTTCCTAGCGAGTCCCTCCCCTTGCGCCGCTGTTTGCCTGTATGGTCGATCCCGAACTACTTTCTAAAATCAACGAGCGCCGTGTTCTGGAGTTTTTTCAGAGAAGCGGGCCTTCCTCCCGGGCCGTCATTTCGAGAGCCTGTGCGCTGAGCGCACCCACCGTCTCCAAGGCTGTAGCCGCCCTCATTAGGCACGGAATGCTTGAAGAAGGTGGCATCGCCGACTCCGCATTCGGTAGGCCGGGAAGACTGCTGCAGATCGCAGAAAAAACCGCAAACGTCTTCGGTGTTGTCATTGATGCAGGCACTTGCTGGGTTGGCAGCGCCCAGATCGACGGAGAAATTTCGGAAAGCAACCAACGCAGCTTCCCAACCCCGGAAACTTACCCGGAACTCCTCGGTTTGATAGAAGAGCAAGTCGCGTCGATGGCCGGTGAGGCTAACGTGCTCTTGCCAGCCTCTCGTGCGCTTAGTCCCTCGCTCCGGCCTAGCCGACAAGGGAGTTCCCAACTGCCCCAGATTACATCCAGATACCGAGGTTTGGGCATTAGTGTTCCTGGGCTGCTTAATTCGAGGCTGGGGCAGACTGTGATGTCGCCAAATTTACATTTCCTAAACGGCGAGCAAGTTGCGTCGGATTTAGGCAAAAGACTTGGCCTGACTTGCGTTGCCCTGCAAGAGTCGCATGCCCTGTGCCTAGGCGAACGGATGTACGGCGCGGCCCGCGGGTTGGACAACTTCGCGATGCTCGACGTCAGTACGGGGCTAGGCCTTGGCGTTGTCAGCGCGGGGCGGCCATTGACGGGTAACAGCGGACTCGCTGGAGAATTGGGGCATATTACCGTAGAGGCTCGAGGTATTCTCTGCGGATGCGGTAACCGAGGCTGTTTGGAAACCGTCGCCACCGATTCCGCCTTCGCCCGGCGCGTTTCCGAAACGATAGGCCGTCCGGTGCAACTCCCCGAGGCCCTCGCGTTACTTCAAAGCGGGCACCTCCACGCCTCTGACGCCCTGGAACGGACTATCGAGTATCTGGCCATAGCGGTTGCTGCCGTGATTAACATCTTCAACCCGGCGACGCTCTTTGTGCATGGCAAACTTTTGGGCGCGGATTCCTCTATCTTCGAGCGCGTGCTGCTGGAGGCTCAAAAACGCTCCCTTAACGTCTCTTTTGCGGACTGCCGCATCTTTCAAGCCAAGGGAAACAAACGGCAAGGGGCCATTGCGGGGGTCATCCAAAGCCTCGCGGACGCGTGGGCTCCGTCGTTATTAGATCTCCATCCCAGCGTTGGCGGCAGTGGCGGGCCCTTTGGGAAATCCGTTGCCACGCGGCGTTGAGGCTGTTTATCCAACCTCCAGATGATGAAAAATATCCTACTCGCCAGCTTTGGGTTGCCACGTCCCGAGGAAATTCTCTGTCGACGAGGAAATCGACTTTTGAAGCTCCGAACCTGGATCTGGATTGGATTGCTAGGGACCGCCCCGGTGGTGGTGGCGAGCGTCGATTACGCAACTGACATCAAACCGCTGCTGCAAGATAAATGTTATTCCTGCCACGGGGCGGTCAAGCAAAAGGGCGGCCTGCGTCTCGATGCCGGCGTTCTGATCCATAAGGGGGGCGAGCATTCCATTCTGGCGGCTGGGGACTCCGGAAAATCACCCCTTCTCGAACGGGTGATGTCAGAGGATTTAGAGGAGCGCATGCCGCCCAAGGGAAAACGTTTGAGCCAAGAGCAGGCGACGCTTCTGCGGGATTGGATCCAAGATGGGGCAAAGTTTCCACCCAACGAAACGGTTCCGAAATCACCTGCGGATCACTGGTCTTTTCAACCCTTGCGGCGGCCTGCTGTTCCGGGGAATGGATCGGGCGAGGCAGCCGCAAATCCCATAGACGCGTTTGTTTTGGCGGAGTTGCAAAAAAGCGCTCGCCCAGTTCCTGCGCAAGCGTCCCCGAGCGCGTTGTTACGTCGGCTGCATTTGGACCTCACCGGTTTGCCACCCACTCCTGCCGAACAAGACGACTTTGAGCAGGGGCAAGCTCCGGAGCGTCTGGAGGGCATCATCGACACGCTTTTGGCACGTCCCGAATATGGAGAGCGCTGGGCGAGACATTGGCTCGACACCGTGCGCTACGCCGACAGCAACGGCTACGAACGCGATGCAGAAAAGCCTTTTGTCTGGCGCTACAGAGATTACCTCATCGATTCACTCAACCAAGACAAGCCGTATGACCGGCTCATTCTCGAGCAACTCGCCGGCGACGAACTTCCCGATGCCTCGCTTGAATCACGCATCGGAACCGGCTTTTTACGCCTCGGTCATTGGGACGATGAACCTGCGGATTCGGCCACAGACCGCTTTGACCAGTTGGACGACATTGTCAGCACCACCGCCCAGTCGCTCTTGGGCCTCACCATGGGCTGCGCGCGGTGCCATGATCACAAGTTTGAGCCGCTTAGCGCCCGGGATTACTACAGTTTCCTCTCCGTTTTCTCCCCCCTTCAACGGCCGCGCAAAGGTCGACAGGAACTGACCCTAACCGTCGAGGGGACGGAGGTGTATTGTTGGAAAGAGCCCTCGCCCATACCCCCAGAAACCTACGTGCTGCTGCGCGGTTCTCC
Source organism: Opitutus sp. GAS368 (assembly GCA_943329925.2). Lineage (GTDB taxonomy): Bacteria > Verrucomicrobiota > Verrucomicrobiia > Chthoniobacterales > Chthoniobacteraceae > Chth-196. Next base: position 3,430 of record CALQFT020000034.1, on the reverse strand, counting down.
CTCCCAACCGAGAGAACGCGTCGAGCCCGCTGTTCCGGCGATCCTCACTAAGACGCAACCGGCGTTTCCCTCGCCGGATGAATTTACCACGCGCAGGCGCCTCGGGCTCGCCCGTTGGATTGCTTCGCCCGAGAACCCATTGACGGCCCGGGTCATTGTCAACCGGGTTTGGCAGCAACATTTCGGGCGCGGTCTAGTGAGTACGGCGAATGATTTCGGGCTCATGGGCTCGCCTCCGTCCCATCCCCAATTGTTGGAGTGGCTGGCGTATTGGTTCTCGCATGAGGCTCAATGGTCTTTGAAAAAACTCCACCGCTTGATTCTCAGCAGCCGCACTTGGCAGTCCGCCAAAACGCAGGATTCACTCATTCGCTATCGGCGGTTGGAAGTGGAGGCAATCCGCGATGGGATGCTAGCGGTGAGCGGAGCTTTGAACCCCAAGCGTTTGGGCCCCGCCATGCGGCCGTCCATTCCCGAGGCTGCGTTGGAGGCAAATACAGACAAACAGAAAGTCTGGGCTGTTTCTCCCGAACCAGAAGCCTCTCGCAGAAGTGTCTACGCCTTCATCAAACGCGGGCTTGTTTTGCCCATGTTTGAGTCGCTGGATCTGGCCGATACCGTGAGCAGTTGTCCGCAAAGGCAAGTCACCACCGTGGCCCCACAAGCCCTCACGCTCTTTAACGGCACCTTTGTGAATCAACAGGCGAAGGCCTTTGCCGAGCGCCTCAGGACAGAAGCGGGCGAGAGCCCCCAAAGCCAGCTGCGTCTCGCATTCAAATTAGCGCTTTGCCGCCCACCCTCGGCCTCTGAATTGTCTGAACTAACTGCATTTTTGAGCGTCGAATCCCTTTCGGAAGCCTGTCGGGTCATCCTGAATTTAAACGAGTTTGTCTACCCTGAATAACCCATGAATCCCGCCTCCACTCACACTCTGCCCGCAGCCCCCACTCGTAGGGAATTTCTGCTACAGGCCGGGGGCGGTTTTGCCGGATTGGCCCTCGCCGACCTCCTGTCAACAGATGCCCGCGCGGCTTCCCCCCTCACGGCCAAGCCCTCTCATTTTCAGGCGAAGGCCAAACACTGTGTCTTCCTCTTCATGAATGGCGGCCCCAGTCAGGTCGACACCTTCGACCCCAAACCCGCCCTTGCGAAATTCCACGGCACTCCTTACACCGGCGAAGCCAAAGTCGGATCCAACGGGCGCGCCGTGGGGCATCTCATGCAGTCGCCTTTTGAATTCCAGCAGCACGGCCAAAGCGGGCTGCCCATTAGCAGTCTCTTTCCGAATATCGCGCGCTTTGCAGACGATTTGTGCGTGATTCGCTCCCTGCACGCGGACACTGCCGCACACGCCTCCGGCTGCTTGCAGATGAATACCGGGAGCATTTTCATCGGCAAACCAAGCCTTGGTGCTTGGTTGAATTACGGCCTCGGTTCGGCCAATCAAAATCTGCCCGGCTTCGTCGTCATGACGGATCCCAGGGGCGGCCCCATCGGAAGCGCCTCCAACTGGACGGCGGGGTATATGCCGGCAGCCTATCAGGGCACCTTGTTTCGTAGCGGAGTCTCTCCCTTGTTGGATCTTGCGACGCCGAAAGGCACTGACGAACGCACCCAGAGACGCAGTCTGGATCTGCTCAAGAAACTCAACGAAGCGCACCTTCAAATGCGTCCGGACGACACCGAACTGGCCGCCCGAATTGAATCCTACGAACTCGCCTACCGCATGCAGAGCGAGGCGCTGCACGCCGTCGACCTTGCCGGAGAGAGCGAGGCTACCCGTGAAATGTACGGCATCAACGACCCGCGCACCGCTGACTTTGGGAGAAAATGCCTGCTCACCCGCCGACTCATCGAAAAAGGAGTGCGCTTTATTCAGCTCTATTCCGGAGGCGGGCATCTCGAGGAAACCTGGGACGGACACAGCGATTGCATCGCCAACCACAAACTGCATGCGGCCGAGACCGACAGACCCATTGCCGCTCTCATTGCGGACTTGAAGCGGACGGGCCTCTGGGAGGAGACGCTCCTGGTCTGGGGCGGCGAATTCGGACGGACCCCGACAAGCGAGGGAGTGGGCAAGCAGGGACGCGACCACAACTGGCACGGGTTTTCAATGTGGCTTGCGGGCGCAGGCGTGCAGGGCGGCCAGGCGGTCGGCGCCACGGATGAATTAGGGTTCAAGGCAGTCGAAGAGCGCTGCCATGTGAGCGACCTTCATGCGACCATTTTGCGCTTGATGGGAGTTGATCACGAGCGGCTCAGTTACCTCAATCAGGGATTGAACCAGCGACTTACCGGCGTGGAAGAGCATCACGTATTGCGCAAGGTGCTCGCGTAGTTCTTTGCCTGCTTAAAAGTGAGCGAAGCGGGATCCAAATTGGATGCGCTGTGTTTGGGGCCAGCCTGCGAAGGCGCTCCCGAAACAATACGTAGTGCCCGGATCTGCGGCTTCAGGCACAAACGCAAAGAAAAGGCGGCCCTCGGAAGGGTGTAATACCATCTATTTTAGGTTTATGGATGATTAAAAGACCTCAGCACCTGGGAACGCGTCTCCCTACTCTATTCCGCAAGGACTGTCTGAGTTTTTGGAGCGTCAAAGCGGAGCTGGGAGAGAAGGACCAGTTTTCTTCAAGATTTGGTGCAAATTGATGCGCTGGGTGTTTATGAACCACCTAGATGCAGAGGCGATGGAATTGTGGCGCCAGGATGATACAGGGTAAATAATGAAATGTGTATTCTGCATGTTTGCGTTGAATTCAGGGGGATGTATTTTTGCAGGCAGTTGCTCTTCGCTAAGGAGGCTTTTTTTGGCGCCCAATGAATTCCACGTGCTGTAGCAGCGCCACCCACCTACTTGCGTTAACGGCACGGGCCTTGCTTTGCAAATTTCGTTGTGTGCAGCGGCCGAAACTGCCACCTTTAACGGTCGTATGTTTACCCCGCCCCAAAATGTGCCTTTACAGATAAAAATTGCGCCTATGCAAATCTATTGCAGGCGGTTCTGTGACGCGTTCTGCGGGCTGTTTTGTGCTTGTTGTGCGGCCGGTTTGGAGAGGGTTGCCGGGCTTGCAAATTCTGCCACATCGATCCGTGGAATTGCGGCAATTCTTCCCTTTTTCACGTCTGTCTGGTCGTAAGAAGTTGGTATTTTTCTTCGTGCCATTGTTCCCGTCCCCCCTGCTGTGAGAATTTCTCAATTTAGACATAAAAGGTCTGGGGCATTTTTGCCACCGCGTCCCGGGACACGCCGTCGTCGTCTTGCCCCAGCCTCGCGCCTGCGCAGCGTCCTTTTGAGCGTCGTTTCCGAGCCCGTCGTCGAGGCCTGGACCGACTACGGCCCCCAACAAGTCCTGCGCCTTTCCCCCGCGTTCATCCGCGTAGTGACGTTGTGCCTGTTTTTCGCGTTCCTCACCTCCGGCGCTCCGTT
>CALQFT020000033.1 GCA_943329925.2 Opitutus sp. GAS368 | reverse complement strand
GAAGGAAGTTGGTCGGAGTGGAGGGCGTCCTTTTGGGTCTTTTGCGAGGCAGCCGAGGTGGCGGCGCCAGGAGCAACGGGGGCGGATTGCGGAGTCGAGGGTGCATCCTTCGGGGCGGATTGCGCCACGCGGTCAGCACGGTCAGCGGCTGCTGCCCTTGAGGATTGCAATCCCTTGCGGGCAATCGGGCTCACCTTCGCTGCCGGATCGGTGTGACCCACGCCTAGAAGTTTACTAAAACCGCTTGGATCGGTGTGATCGAGTCCGCTGACATCGTTGGTGACGCTGCGGTCAGCCTTGTCCGCTTTTGGGGTTTGAAAAAAGCTCGCGGCGAAGCTGGCCTGATCTGGGTTGGAAACTTTCATTGTGCGACCTCTTTCTTTATTGCCCTCATCAAACGCAGTTTATCTGAAATACGAGCCGCCCGTTTGGACGGTGGTTCGTCGTTTAATTTGTCGGGAATTTGAGCCATGGCCCCCAAGATGAGAGCGACACGCTCCGGTTTCATTTGGGAAAGGATTTTCACCACGGTATTTTCGTCCAACTCTCGCAGAATGGGCACCGCATTAGCCGGCGGCATGATGGTGTAGGTGGAGACCAGCTTTTTAAGGTTGTCCTTTTCGTTGTCAGAAATCTCAACGATGCGAGCCTCCAAGTCCTGCCGCAACTTGGTTACCTCGGCTTTGACTCGCTCCACTTCCTGCCTTTCAGCAGTGACTTGAGAGGAAAGCGAAGCGAGATCTTTTTGCTCTTCCAGAATGTTTTGGCGCTCATTCTTAAGCTCGGCAATCAGTTCATCCACCGCTGCGGTCTTAAAGTTCCACACACTCGCACGCTTCGCATTGGCGTAAGCGTTTGACATGTTTTTGAAAGCCTCGTCAGCGTCTGTATCAGCTTTCTCCTGACGCTCTTTTTCTTCCTTGGCGGCAACCTCGGCAGCACTGGGTTGTTTTTCTGGAAGACGGATAGTGGCCTTGAGCTTGGCGACTTCCATGTTCAAAAACACAAAAGAGCACGCCGCGTTTAAGACGAAGGCAAGGACAGCTAAAAACCAAGGGGCAGCCAGCATAATTAAAAGGTAAATTCAGTTTCCCAAGGTGCTCCGGACCCGCCGGAAACCCCAATCTTGGTCGCCAACTCTTCTGCAACGCGCAGACTGGCTCCATTACGAGCGGCCACCCAACGTGTGGAAATCAAGTCATCCACTGCCTTCTCTTCCTGCCGCGCTACTTCAAAATTGTGATGCTCTTTGTGTCGGCTTTTTAACTTGTCGAGAATCTGAGTCTTTTGCCGAGCCTCCATCCAAACGTTGAAGCGAACTTTCTGCAATTGATCAGCGCGCACGAGTCGCTGAGTTAAAGTGTCACAAAACGAGCGTTGCTGCCTAATCGCTTGGAGATAAATCAATTGATCGTCCTTGCTGGAAGTCCCCTGCCGTTTAGTCGCGAGCGTGTCCTGAAGAATCTCCAAATCACCCAAGCCGGCCTCCAAAGAAAGCAAGGTCCGGTTGTAGAAGGCAACCGCCTCTGCATAAGAGTCCTTCGCCACGTCCTCCTCGCGGGAACGCAGATTCAAGACAGTCTCTAAACTAAACTTGAAGGCTTTCATCTCTGTACAAGATCCAACAAAAACTTGGGAATAAACTTAAACGAGGCCTGCGACTTTCTGCCAAGCCTCCTCACGGGTGGTTTTCGTACCCATGGGCTGCCGGAGAAACTCCATCATCGGTTCATAACGCTCAATGGCATGATCCACCTTGGGATTCGACCCGCGCGCATAGGCACCGATAGTGATTAAATCTTCGTTTCTGCGATATACAGCCAGCAAGTCTCGGGCCCGCGCCGCGAGAAGATATTCAGATTCTGAACAAAGATCACGATTCAGTCGGCTAATACTCTCTAAAACGTCGATCGCCGGGAAATGATTCGCCGTGGCCAACTGCCGAGTCAGTACAATGTGCCCATCCAAAATCCCCCGCGAAGCGTCCGCGATGGGCTCGTTCATATCATCGCCCTCGACCAAAACGGTGTAAAACGCGGTAATGGCCCCCACCTCGCCAGAGCCGGTACGCTCCATAAGCCTCGGTAACATGGCAAAAACAGAGGGTGTATAACCTCGGCTGCTAGGCGGCTCTCCAATGGCCAAGCCGACCTCCCGCTGCGCCATCGCGAAACGGGTTACCGAATCCATCATAAAAAGGACCTGCTTGCCCTGATCCCGAAAATGTTCTGCAATCGCAGTGGCTGTAAAGGCGGCGCGAAGGCGCACAAGGGCGGGCTGGTCTGATGTGGAAACAATTACCACCGAGCGCTTTAAGCCTTCCTCTCCCAGATCTTTTTCCAAAAACTCGCGCACCTCCCTACCGCGTTCACCCACTAGGGCGATCACGTTCACGTCGCTCTGCGCTCCGCGTGCCATCATTCCAATGAGCGTCGACTTGCCGACGCCGCTGCCCGAAAAGATGCCCATACGCTGTCCGCGGCCCACGGGAGTAAACACGTCAAGCGCCTTAACACCGGTGGAAAATGGTTCGAGAATACGTTGCCGCAGAAGAGGATGCGGCGGACTGGCGCGCAGCGGAACCGTGGGCATCGCCGGAAGCGGCCCCTTTCCGTCAATCGGTCGCGCGAGCCCGTCAAGGACACGGCCGCGCAGAGAAGGCCCCACGGGCACTCCAGTCGCGTAGGTCGTCGCGATGACTTCGGAGCCCACGCGAATTCGATCCATCTCTCCCAAAGGCATTAACAAAAGCCGGTGACCCCGGAATCCCACCACCTCGGCGAACATCGGCTCCTCGCCGACTTCGGAGGCGACCTGGCAGACTTCTCCTAAAGAAAGATTAGGCCCGTCGGATTCCAACACCAAACCGGTCACCTGCACGACGTGCCCGATGCGTTGTGCCAAGCGTCCAGAACGCAACCGCTCCGACAACCGATCCCCTGCCCAAAGTTCGCCGTTCATAGGCTCCTAGCTCAGCAGTCCCTCGACGGACTTAAGTTTCGAGGACATCCGGCCGTCCATGATTCCGAAACGGGTTTTGACTAAACAATCTCCCGGCTTCAAATCGTCGTTTCCAACCAGGCGCAAGCTCTGAAATTTATGGCGTAATTCTTGGTCAAAACCTTCCACCTTAACCAGATCCTCCGGAGAAAGTTGGACTTCCACCGCTTCAGCTCCGGGCGCAACATCCGCGAGCAAATCGTTGGCGACGCTGCGCACAAAAGCGGCGTCGATTGGAAGCGCCCCTACCACTCGGGCCGTGGCCTCGGCAATTAAGCGCGGCAAAAGAACGCGCATCTGGGAAAGCGATTCGTCGTGACGTTCCACAAGCCGGGAAAAAGCGCCCTGGGTTGTTGTCTTCAGATCTGCTTTAGCTTCAGTGAGTTTCGGCTCCAATTCCCGGCGGACTTCCTCCCCGCCACGCTTGAAGGCCTCATGCACCGCCTCGTCAAACTGCTCCTCAGTGTACGTCACCACTGGGCGCTTTCCCACCAAATGAATGGAGCGGGGCACCTCAGAGAAAACCAACGTAGAACGCGCAGAGGGAACCATTTGCTAGTCCGAAAGATCGAGTGACACGGTGCCTTCTTCGTCCATCTTGCGGGCAACCGCGATGACGAGATCCTGGGCCTTTTCCACGTCTCTGGCTCGCATGTTGGGGAGCACATCGACTTCTTCCTTCACCCCAGCGGCCTGGCGCTTGGACATGATGGAATAGAAGGCCGCCGCCGTCTCGGGGGTCGATCCCTTGAGCGCCTTGGCCAGATCGGCGATGTCCACGTCTTTGAGAATCTTGCGAAGATCGTCGGGCTGCAGGCGAACCAAATCCACGAACCCGAACACCTTCTTGCGGATTGCATTGCCCAGATCGGCGTTGCGGGCGTCCAAGGCAGTGAGCAAGGTTTTGCGGGTCTCCTTGTCCATCGTGTTGAGGATATCGGCCGCGACGTCTATGCCGCCCGCTTTCTGAAGTCCCTGCTGGGCGCGGCGGTCGAAATGCTTCTGCAAGTTGGAGGACACCTTCTTGACCCAATCCCGCGAAGTGGGCTCCATGGTTCCGAGTCGCTCGATGACCTCTTCCCGTTGCTCGGGGGTCAGCAGTTCAACGACTTGTGAGGCTTTCTTCGCTTCCATGAAGGAAAGAATGAAAGCAATGGTCTGCATCTGCTCGGCGCGCAGCAAATTAAAGATCTGACGTCCGTCCATTTCCGACATGCCGTCGTCAAGGTCTTTGGGCGAGATGGGAGCGACGCGGCTCATGACTTTCACCGCTTGGAAGTCGCCCTTGGCAATCTCCAACGAATGTTGCGCCATGGAAGCGCCTCCCAAAGCAGCCTGAATTCCTTCAAACACAACTCCCGAAAACTCGTCAAGAATGGCGTCCCGCATGGTCGGATCCACGTAAGGGATTGAAACCATTTCGCGCGCAACAGCCTCCAACTGGGCACCGCTAAAGTTGCGCAACAGTTCTCCCGCTGATTCTGGTCCGAGGAGGATCAGAAAGGCAGCGAGCTTTTGCGTCCGATTAAGGGTGGAATAGGAGGCAGTCATGTGGACCGGAAAACGTAAGGTGAGATAAAACTCGGTGAGCTCGTAAGGGTGTTCAGGAATGAACTCTAGCTGTTCTCCACGGATTTATCCGCGGACATCCAATTTTGAAGGGCAGCACCGATGTTATCCGGTTTGCGGCGGATCATATCGTTAATGAGTTCAACCGTTACGGGTTGAGTGAAGCCTTGGCCATTAGACTTCCCGTTGGTCAAAGATCCCTGAGCTTCCGTATCGACTTGGGGGGAAAGCATCTCCATGGGGATCTCGTCCGGCTTGGTCTTGCCGAGCATCCGCACAAAAGCAACAAAGAGAATCACCGCCACCAGCACCGCGCCTGCGTCACGCAGCAAATCCGAATTCTGGGACACAGAGTCCATCCAGCTGGAATTGTCTGGAGCCCGGTAAAAGTCTTTCTCGGCGACTTCAATAGACACTAATTCCTTTAGTAAAGCGGGTGTCGCCTTGATCCCCAAAGCGTTCGCCACGACGGGCAGGAGCATTGCCTTTCGAGCCTCGACCAAGGCCAGCTTCTTCGCCGGTTCCTTTGCAGCGAGAATATCCGCTGTAGGAGCCACCATGACTGTCGCAGAAAGACGCGAGACACTGCCCGGAGCCTTCACTGAATTGGTGATCACCTTATTAATTTCGAAGTTTGTGCTCTTATTTTTCTTCGTCGTTTCGGTGTTTTCCCCAGCCTTGTTTCCCGCGGCTTCGGCGTTGATATTTGCCGCGGTGCCAACTGGTTGCGCGCTGGGCTCCGTCTTGTTCGTCGTGGTCGCGTCGTCTTGAGTTGTCTCAGTGCGAACCACCTGGCCTTCCGGATCATACTTTTCGGTATTCGTGGAGATGGCTTCAGACTCAAGCTCTGCCGACACTCGGACCACCGCCTGATTCGGCCCCAACACACGAGAAAGCATACTTTCGACTTTGTTGGCAAAATAATCTTCCACACTCCGGCGCAAGCGCATCTGGGCGGTGGCAGGCCCCATGAGAGGATCGTCCTTGAGCCCTTCGGTGAGGTTCTGTCCACGGTTGTCGACAACCGTGACGTCCTCGGGTTTCAACCCTTCCACGGAATTTGCCACGAGGAACCGCACCGAATTGACCTGCTCCATGTTGAGCGAACCTTCGATCATCACGGACGCCGTGGGCTTGGTGCGCACATCGGTGAAAAGCAACTTGTTATCCGGCATGACGACCATCACGCGAGCGGAGCGGACGCCCTGCAATTGTCCGATAGTGCGGCCGAGTTCGCCTTGCACCGCGCGGGTGTAGTTTGTCCGTTGGATGAAATCTGACACCCCGAAATTGCCGCGGTCGAAAATCTCGAAACCGACCCCTTCGCCAGAAGGGATCCCCTTGGTCGCCAAGGCCATACGCGCCTTGTAAACTTGGTCTGAGGAGACGTAAATCGCGGTCCCGTTGGCGCCCATTTCGCTCTTGATGCCGAGTTCCTGAATGGAGGCCATTACGGAGGAAACGTCCTTGGGACTTAACCGTCCGTAAAGTAGCTGCATCTGGGGACGCTGCGACCAGGCCACGAGGGCAACCATGCCGGCGATGACACACATCCCGGTCACGGCCAGCGTCACTCGCTGGTTGATCCCGAGTTGGGACCAAAGTTGTCTGATTTGTTGAAAAAGCGAATTCATTAGTGAAGGGCTGGGGCGCAAACTTTATCAGACCTGCATGCGCATGATTTCCTGATAAGATTCCACCAGTTTGTTACGAACTTCCACCATCAGGGAAAAGGCGATGCCGGCTTCCGAAGAGGCAATCGTCGCCTGATGCAGGTTGTTAGTCTCACCGGTGAGGACCTTAGCCTTCTCCACCTCGGCGGAGCGCAGCTTGCCTTCAACCTCTGTGACAGCCTTGTTTAAAAAGTTGGAGAATTCAGCACGCATCGCGCCGCCGGGCCCCATGCCCATCGCCGCGCCTGTCATTCCGACACCAGCGGTGGCTCCGGGTGCCATAGCGCCCGCCATTTCTTGTAGTTTTTCCAGCGGATTCATTTCAACAGATCCAACCGAAGGGAGTGGTCCAATTCGCATAAGTCAGTGTTCTAATTTTACTTACCGATGGAAAGGGCCTTGGTGGCCAAGGAGCGGGAATTCCGCGCCACGGAAAGATTGGCTTCATAAGCACGGGAGGCGCTCATGAGATCGACCATTTCGGTGGCGATTTGAACGTTGGGAAGCTTGACCATACCCTGCGCATCGGCGTGCGGATGACCAGGATTGTAAACCTGCTCCCCTGGAGTCGTATCTTTTTTCATCGCGGCGACGCGGACGCCCTTTTCGGCGTTGTTGACACCGCCGAGCACCGTTTCAAAAGACAAAGTGCGGCGCTGGTAAGGGTTACCATCGGCATCCTTGGTGGTGTAAGCGTTGGCGATGTTCTGCGCAACAATGTCCAAACGCATTTGCTCTGCGGTTAGTGCGGTCGCCGTGGCGTGGATTCCAGTGACAAAATTCATGAGGTCAATTCGCTAAAAGGTTAGGTAAGAGGTGCGGATACGCTAATGGCCAGCAACAAAAACTAGCTAGTTCTCCCGCTAATGGCCATTTTCATCATCCGCATTGGGCCGCTAACAAACTCTGCAAGAGCTTCATACTCCGCTCCGTTTTGGTTCATTGCCAGCAATTCGTCCTGAAGCACAACGTTGTTCCCGTCCTTGCGTTGGGACGGGGATTTAAGATCCTGCACGACTTGGGGATTCGCCACGGAAGTCGGCCTACCCGCCTTCATCGCTTCAGCAAATACCTTGGTGAAATCTTTGTTGATCTCCAAGCGCTTAAATCCCGGGGTATCGATGTTGCCCAGATTGGAGGCAAAGATTTCCTGCCTACGTACAGCGACATCCAAGAGCATCTTGGAGCCTTCATAGACAGGGCTGGAGAGAATTTTCTCAATCATCTTAAAATTGTTTAAGCATTGCGTGTGCCATTAACGGACGAATTAAACGGACGAATTAGAAGCGTCCGGAAACATCAGCCAACGTTTGCCGTGGGTCAATATATCTTAGCGCAGACCGTTATTCAACGAAAGGCGAACCACAGATTGTGGATCCGTCGCTGTCACCTGCGAAGACGATGGGCTGGCAAGTACCGAGGAGGCGTACACCTGTTGAGCGAGTGCGCGACTTTCAGGCAAAAGCTGCACCGCTACTGCGCCAGCGCTGGTTTGGAGCTGCACGGTTCCGTCAGCCTTGACGTCCACGGCAGTCACAGATCCTGCAGGCTGGGCACTCATCGCGGATTCCACTTCAGGGGAGTGTAGCAACCGCTGCGTCAGCGCTGCTGCCTGCTGTTCAGCAGGCGACAAGATCGCCCGGCTTCCCGCCGCACGATCCAGAGTCCTCTGGAACGAGTTACTATCAACGTGTGTGTTGCCAGCTCCGGTGGAGGAGGAACCTGAAAACCGATGCACCAGAACGTCTGTAAGGGAGGCTGCGCCAGCGGCGATAAGCGGGATCATGTGTGCTTAAGAAGCAGGGCTCGTGCCAGAAGGCCAACAGTCGCGCCCGACTTCTTTTTCGCGCTGTTTAGCGATAAATAAGCAACCGCTCGGTCACCAACGCCAGCATACTGTGATTTTGCAGTTTGAGGACCGCGAGCTCCGTGAGCATCTGTCCCTCGGGCACTAGAAGCAGTCCTGAAGGCGTCACGATCCCTCTGGCCAACTCCATTCCACTCTTGAGTTCCGCCATCATGACCTCCTTCACGTTTCGGGGCAAATCCGAGAGCCGTGCCGTGCGAAAGAAAAGGCGGACCGCTTCCGGATCAAACGCCGTACCGGACTCCGCCCTGAGGACTTCGCAGGCTTGAGCCTTGGGAAGACCGGTTTGCACAAAGGCGACGGCGACAGCAAGGCACCGTGCCGTCCACGGGATGTTTTCCCCCGCGTACCCATCAGGATAGCCGGAGCCGTCGAAGCGTTCATGGTGGGCGCGAATGGTGGAACCGACGGCCTGAAGTTGGTCGACGAAGGCGGCAAGGGTCTGGCCGATGATGGGATGATGCCGCAGCAGCGCGTGCTCCTCCGGTGAACAATTTTCCGGTTGAGTGAAAAGTTTGTGCAAAAGGGGGCGGTCAAGGGCGACCAAGCCTATGTCATAAATCCAAGCACTGGTCATAAGCACGTGCCGCTCCGCATCTGTAAAATATTCCGTAGCAGCCATTCCTCGACAGATTTCCACCACGGCTTGGGCCTGCTTTCCCAACAAGGGGTAAAAGGTGCTGATAAGCCGGAAACACAGGCCTAAGGAATGTTCAAAATTCTGGCGGAGAGCATCATGGGCGCGGTCGAGATGCTCTTTTTGCTCGGTGAGTGAGCGCAGGTTCGAACTCAGCTGGGCATTTATCCCCTCCAAGCGGCCGTTAAGCGCCTGAGTCTCTGTGTGAAGACGGCGATTTTCCGTGAGCAACTCGTATCGCTGCACGGCATTCTGAACGGTTGCAATGACTTCCGCCCGTTTCCATGGCTTTGCGATGAAGCGGTAAATTTCGCCGCTGTTAATGGCACTGATAAGCGTATCCACCACGAGCATGCCGGTGATGAGGAGGCGGGAGCAGTCGGGCTGCACCTCGCGGACCTTTTCCAGAAGCTGCAAGCCGTTGATATCCGGCATGTTTTGGTCGGATATAACCGCGGCGAAGCGCTGTGTGTGAAGTTGTTGCAAAGCTTCTTGAGGCTGCGTGCAACAGACCACATTAAAGGCGTCAGTGGCTAATGTTTCAGAAAGGGCGGCCAGAACATCAGCATCGTCATCAACAATTAAAATGGACGGAAACGTTGTGGACGGGGTGGTCATAAAGCTGCGGGAGAAGAGTTTGGTGCTGATTGTACTTCGCGCTCAAAGGAGGCTTCGTCACCAGCGAGGCGGAGTTAGTTCAGATGCGATGCCAAGCTAAACATAACCTGACTTTAGTTCGCTCACACAAACTCTGCGCTGGTAACAAATCTTGAATCGGAGCACGCCCACTTCTGTAGTGGACGGTTTTTGATTATTTGTCAGCTTCTCCGCTCTTTATCCCATCTACAATTTGAGATAGAGTCTTTGCCTGCTCAATCGGCGGTGACGCCCTGCTGCAAATCTCAACCCCGCGCTTGGAACTCCGAGTTGTTCGTCTCACCCGCGTAGGCATCTCTGAAAGATCGCAGATTTTGCGCCTCCGACGCCAGCCCTTGCAATTCTTCCCCCAAAGCCGCTACGGCGAGTCTGGCATCGCGGAGATTCGCCTGTTCCAAATGCTCCAACGCTTCCAAACGTTTGCGCAATTCAGGGAGCGAGCGGTTCAGACCCAAGCGTTCGCCCAAAGCGTGCATACGGCCAAACTCCGCACGCTTGGAAAGGTGCAGCGCTTCCAATACAAGATAGTTTTTCCCCTCCAACGCAGAGCGTTCCAGCTGGGTAACGCGCTCCACTTCAGTCAGCAAAGCCCAAAAGAGGGGAGCCCCTGTTTGCCGGGGTTTTTTGGGAGTAGCCACAAAAACACAGGCGCACGTGGTACGGCGCCCCTTTTCTTATCAGCGTCTAATGCGTTTGGACGGCGATCTGGGGATCGCTACGGAGCATTTCCGCCCAAGCGTCTCGCAGATCTGTCAACATCGCTGCGACTGCAGGAAGGGACTCCTGCTCCTTTTTGACGTTTGCGTCGAAAATTCGGTCCAGCATGAATCCATAAATGGCGTACATGCGCTCACCAAATTCCGTTTCGACTTCCAAATCCAAAGCCTGCTGAAGCTCCCGGATAATGAGATGCGCACGCATGAGACCGTTATGAATATCCTCATTCCTGCGCGCCAAGATCGGCAGCGTAAAACCGTGTTCAGCCTTATGAAGTGCTTGCAAGGCACCGTCATACAGCATGAGAACGAGCATTCCAGGGCTCGCCGTGTTGACGGATGCCTGCTTATATAGTTGGGCGAAATTGGACTCTTGCATTGCCATTGAGGGAAACCATCTAGAGGAAAGAAAAACGTAGTTACCCTATGGAGGATAACTACGTTTAAAATCAACTCAAATGGGGATTTAAAGAAAAATTACTTATAACTCCCCACTCACAGTTCTTGTTTGCCAGCAAAGTTGGCGCGCAAACACCAATGTATGGGAAACTAAATCCCTACAATGTGTGAAGCCACGGCTTCGATGACTGTATCAGAAGGGTACCCCTTAGTGGCAGCCAATTCACTTCCGCGGGAGACTGCTTCCACCCGAATGTACTCATCTGCGCGCATGGAACGCGTTAAACGCGACATGACGCCTGGAGGCGAAAACAAGTTTTCATCTTCTGCGGAGCGAGACTTTCTTGCTTGGATTAACGGGCGGGGAGAGTGGTTCTGCTGAATCGGGGCCACTGGAGCAGGTAGACCAACTGCGACCGGACGTACTGATTGAATGCTCATATCTTTTAATCGGAAAAAAGACTCGTTCCTTTAATGAAATTTAACCAATCACTCACCTTTTGAGGCTCGCGTAGTTTGTATACGCCGCGAACTGAACAAATTGCCGGGGACTCAAGAGCACAGTCCCACCGTCCCCCTCAATGGGGAAATTGTCGCGACACAGCGTTTTCTGATAGCGCCGCGCCGCAGCCGCCACGTCGCCATTTCCGGAATCCACCACTACATCGCTGGCCCAGTGAATTCTCCCTGTTTCGATATCTACCAGCTTGGAGCGGACCCCAATGGAAACCGGACGATAGGGGGAATAATGAGTTAAATCGGTGAGCATAACCCCTTCGACCCCATACTGATCCCGGAGTTTACGGAACAAATCTCCTGGAATACGCTCCACGGAAGCCACCTCCCGCACATTAATCAAAGCTTCCATTTCCGGACGTGAGATGGGGACCACCTCAAACAGGGATTTTTTGGCAAGCTCCGCTGTGAGTGCCACATCTACGTCTTTGAGGACTTCCCCGGGAAGGCGGGCATGATAAATGGGGAGCATCGCCACCCTGCGCATGACCCGGCCTGGCTCCGTCGGCAAAAACCAGTTCTGCGGCGCGTCGGGGCGCGGTTTGACGGCGGACGTGCGGTTGGATTGACAACCGACAAGCGCCATGCAAGCCAGTGAAAGAGTGGAAATAAATCGCAAGTGCTTCATTTCAAGGCTGAAGTGATTTGGGAAGACATGTTCTGGTAGTTGGCTTGGGCCTTCTCCATCGCAATGAAGCTTTGGGTCAGAGAAGCCTTCTTCTGTGCCAAGGAGCGAGTCATCGCGTCAATCTGGGTCTGCAAGCGCTTGGTCTGGCCGGTGAGCGATGCCGTCGCGCTGGCAACCAAGCCGCTGGTTCCCGTGAGGGAAGTCATGAGACTGTTTATGCGCGTTGCAATCCCCTGATTGTTAGAAGGTGGCGTGTAGTAAAGCGTGCCCCCGCTGCTAAGCGAGTGTGTGGAAGAAAGGGTGACGACGCTGCTGTAAGAATCAATTGCGGTAATGTAAGTGCCTGATGCAATTCCACTTCCAGAAACCCCCTGCCCCACCGTCAGCCCGCTTACCGACGCCAACGAGACCGCGGAGGAGCCCGATGTTGTTCCAGTTTGGGCGGCAAGGGCAATTCCCCCGCTACCCGCGTTGAGCACGGCATCCACGCTGCTGGGCGAGGTCGAAAGCAGATAACTGAGCTTGGCAGCGTCCGTGACGGAAAGCACGCCGCTAGAGTCAAAACCCAGTCCGATTTTAGAGGCGGTATCGTATGTACTACTGAGCGTAGAATAGTTGCTAGAGCCACCAGCAGAGGGGTCTTTGACTTGCGTGTAGACCCTCGAGCGGATGGTCGAAAGCAGGTTGTTGATGTCCGTACGACTCGAAAAAATGCTGCGGCTCACTTTTCCATCCGATCCCACCGTGATCTTGGTGGAATCATCGAGCATCTTCTTTAAAGAATTGAAGGCAGCAACAAAGGTATCGACCTTGGATTTGTAATCAGAAGCGCTCCCGGCCACGGTCACATAGTAATTACCCGTGGTCGCTACGGTGAGTTTGGTGGAACCAAGCCCGTATTTGGAGAAATCCACGGAACTGGAATCGCTAGTGCCGTTGATGATGTTGCCGGAGGGATCCGTAATCGCGAAGGTAGTTCCAATGCCCCGGGTGAAGGTCGACGCATCCAGTCCAAGGGCGGTCGAAAGCCCAGCGCTGCCCACGCTAACTGCGATGCCGCTGCCGCCCACCGTATTACTGGTCAGCCGCAACTTACCACTGGAGGCGTCCAAAGATGCCGTTACCCCGGTGGCGGAGTATCCGTTGATTGCGCTGACTACCGAAGCCAAGGTATCCGTGTCAGAGAAGGTTCCAACCGAAACCCCATTGATTGTCAGACTCGCCGACGTAAAAGGTGCCGCGGAATTATAACCTGAAAGGTCGCTCAGATCCACACGCGCTACCGCCGTGATGGGCAAAGACTGAACAGTGGATACGTAATTGTTGGATTCAGCTGCCGATGAAAACCCTAACGCACTGAGCGCATTGCTGGTATCACCCGACGAACCAATGCCGTAAGAGCCCAGATTCGCGGCAGTACCATCACCCGCCTGCAAGGTGAGCGCGCCGGTAGTGGCGTCTATGGACGCTGTGAAATTAGCGACTGTGTTAGCAGAACTCGTTCCAGCAGTCGTGGTACTAGCGTACAACGTAGAAGACGAATAACCGTTTGCAGCGCTCAGTCCAAAGATGGTGGAAATCGGCTGGGTCAGGTCAGCGCTCTGAATGCTATACTGAGTGCCATTGATCGTGAAGGTGCCGGCACTCACCCCGTAGTCACTCAATGTCAGCGCGGCAGCGGCAGATTGACTCGGATAAAGGCTAGTGCCGACGCGCGTGGAGCCGGTGCCCATTTTAGAAACAGCCACCTTGAACTGGCCAACGGTGGCACCGCTCGCCGTCGTGACTGAAGCGCTACTAGCGTCTGTAACACTATCCGCTGAGGACACTTTTGCACTCCTCGGAAATCCGGAGATGCCGGTGGAAAGCGCCGTGGCTGCAGTTTGAAGCGCCTTGAGGTTGGTTTTAAGCGTGTCGAAGGCAGTCTGGGTCTGAGCCGCGGTGGCCTGCTGCTTCTTCAGGTTGTCCTGAGGCACCTGTTCAATAGACATGAGCTGGTCGACCGTCGCCTTCCAGTCCATGCCTGACGCTAATCCCGAGAGTGAAATGCCTGCCATAAGATAAATTCGAGGGGTTTTTTAGTAAAATAGCAAGAACCGTACCTTCGGCAGGGAAGACGCACAATTCACAGAATTTCCTTCGAAATAAAATTATCCCCTCCAGACGCTCTCTGAGTTGAGCTTACCCCGTCAATTCCAGAAGCCGCTGCTTTAACAATTCCGCCGGCCACTGCCCAGGCACCTGCGGCTGGTCCAAGTACCCGTAGTTCAAAACCGAGCCGCAACGCCCCAACACCAACCGCGAAATCTGTCCGTACGCCCCCATTCCCATGACCGAGAGCCCCCCCGCGCACCGGCGTTCACTCCAATTGAGGAAACTCAGCAACCGCTCCAGCTCCACCGGTGTGCGCGCCGTCGCCGCCACTTTCACCACCGCCGGGGAAACGGAACGCGCTTGGGCGAAGCGACTACGGAGCCTCAGTAAAGACGGCGTTCCTTTGAAATGATGGTCCGACACCACCAAGCGAACCCCCAACTCCTTCGCCTCGGCAATTTCTGCCCGCAACCCACCAAGCGAACGCACCTCGAAATCCGCCCATTGAACAGAGGGCAAAAATTGCCGGAACAAGGCTTTACGCCGACTCAACGACAGGGCCGAGGCTCCGCCTTCCCCGGGATGCCGTACGGTTAAAAGCAATGGAGCGTGCAGTTTCGGGATTGCTACAGCAAGCGAGTGCAAAAGTTCGGGCGTCGAGGCGAAGGCGTCCACTCGCAGCTCCAAGATGTCTACCGCGCCTGGTTTCAAGCGCAAGGCACACGAAAGAGCGCCCGGAGAATGGATAGTGCCCACCACCAGAAGAGGCGATGGACGGGGCGATGGACGCGGGGGTGAGACGATCGAGTCAGCGGCTTGCACCCTTTTAAGTTAGTGGGATGCGCTTTGCCGCTTCAACCTGAAATCAAGGGGAGAAATCAACCTCAGAAATGTGCGCAAAAAGGGGACGGATGATAAGTCCGCCCCCTTTCAACTAAGCTTAATCGTTTTTTAGCAACAATTTAGCTTTTTTTAACCTTACGGAGTTTGCAGTTGTTCCACTGCAATTACCTTCTTGGCCTGACCCGGCGGCGTCCACAACAGGCGAGCCGTGGCGCCGCCAATGTTTTCGTAGTACTCCAAACGCAGATCCAGCGTGACGCCCGCCCCCAATTGCAAGGACGCGGAGTCCTCCGTCAAGGGATGGTCCGTCCAGTTATTCACCACCAGCTGCCCGTTCAGATACAACCGGACGCCATCGTCGGATTGCACGGAGAACGTGTGGAGCCCGGCAACCGTCGTCTTCAAACGGCCCGTCCAACGTGCGGAGAACCTGTCGCTGCCCAACGTTGGATCAGGGCTTCCAATCCCCCAGTTGAAGTCGACTCCGGCATCCACACGCGTGAGCTTTGGCAACGTCAGGGTCGAAGCCGCGAAGTACTCGCCCGTCAAGCCCTTGCTCACCAGCGGAGTCAACTCGAAGTCCCCAAGGGCCACCTTGCCCTGTGTGTTGCCCGACGCCCCGCCAAGAAACGCTCCGGCTGAAACAAGCTGCGAAAGCCCGCTGAGCTGGATGGTCCCGACGTTGGTGTAGTTCAAGTCATCGGGCGAAACGGCCAGCGCGATGCGATCGCCCCGACGCTCGACCAATAACCAGGCGTTTGGCGGCACTAACACCCCGCTTGCGGCCTTGCTAGTCACCGCCCCTCCCGGCGTGGTCCGGCTCCAAACGGACAACGAACCGTTCGCCGCCAACTGCACGGCGGCGAACCGATCCGTTGCTCCGAGGCCCTCGCGCAACATCAGCGCGGTCGCAGGAGTCCCGGCACCTAGGGAACGGATCTTAACCGCCATCTGGAAGTCACCAGAATGCAGTTGGTTGAAGAACCCACCCTGCTCCACAGCGCCAGCCACCAATCCGGTTCCCAGCGTGAGACATTGCCGACTGCCGTCCGCCAACAGGGAGGAGACGGGTTGCCCCACCGCTCCCAAAGCCGTCGCCGTAACCGAGGGCCGCAGCGCTGACGCTGGGACCGCCTGTTTGACCAGCGATGGCCCAGACCACAGCAACTTGCAAACCGCTTGGCCGGCGGTCTCGAAGTACTCCAGCTTGAGGTCTACCGGCACCCCAGCCTGCAGCGTGATCGTCGCTGAATTTTCCGTGCTGCCGTGTTGCGTCCAGTTATCAATCAGCAGCTGCCCGCCCAACCACAGCCGGACGCCATCATCCGATTGTGTATAGAACGTGTAAACTCCCGAACTCGGAGCGCTCACCTGCCCGGTCCAACGCGCAGAGAAGCCGTCGGCAAGCAACGCGGGATGCGGCGAGTTACTCAGCCAGTCGAAGTTCACCGTATCATCCAGCCGCGCAACGGTTGGCAGCATGAGGTTGTTGGAGGAGAAGTACACCCCCAACAGACCGTGCTGCGCCACCGGCTCCAGCGTCAAAGGACGGCTCAACGACCAGCTATCGACCACCGCACGCGCCAGCACATCCGGTGCTCCGCTGGAGGCCAACACGCCAACCTGCAACGACGCCGACAAACCAGCCATCGTGTAAGACGCCACCGGCCGGTATAATACGCCGTCGTTAGACACCGATACGCGCACCACATCCCCGGTTCGTTCCAACTGCAACCAGGCGTTTGGCAACGGCGCAATGGCGTCCGCCCCAGTCGGACTCGTTTCCGCGGAAACGCCTCCCGTAGCGAGTCGGGCCTCCATCACGACCTGCGCCGCTGGAGTAACCTCCGCCGCCACGGTGCGAGCGCCCGCCAGCGCCCCCTCGCGCAACAACAGCCCCGCACGCGCCGCTGCCGGCCCGCTCACGCTGCGCACCCGCAACGCAATACGGAAGTCTCCCGAGATGGTCTGCCCTTCCAAATACAGGGCGTCAGCAGTGCCGCTGGCCCCAACGCCGCCGCCGTTCAACTCCCAACTTCCATCCGCCAGAATGCGGGAGGAACCTGGCGCATTGCCAATCTGCAAAGCGTTGAGCCCGGCGGAGACAAGGTTCGTCGCCTTGGCCGTGCTGTTGACGCTCACAGAAACGTTTGCCGTCGCTGTCGCCGATCCATCGCTCACCGTGTAAGCGAAATGGTCGACGCCATAGAACCCCGCGTTTGGCTGATAAAGTACCCCGCCGGTAGCGATCGTGGCAGTACCGCTCGTCGGCACTCCCACTGCACTGACACTTAATGGTTTAGGGCCGGAGTCCGGATCCGAATCATTGGCCAAAACTGGCACAGTTACCGCGGTGGATTCGTTTGTCACGGCAGAGTCGTCCACAGCCAAAGGCGGTTTGTTCACCGAGAAGGGCGCCGTACTAAGCGCGCTTGCGGGTACAATCTCTTTAGCCTGGCTCGGACTGGACCAGCGCAACTGCGCCAAAGCACCCCAAGCGTTTTCATAGTATTCCATTTTGAGATCCACCGGCTGACCTGCCACCAGCTTGATGCTGCCAGAGGCCTCGGTGGCGGCCTGGTCCGCCCAGCTATCCACCAGCAACACGCCATTCACCCACAACCGCACACCGTCGTCGGTGGTAGCCGAGAACGTGTAGTTTTCGGTAAACCGCGGCGTTACCGTACCGGTCCAGCGCGCGGAGAATCCGTCTACCGGCACCACTGCGGCGGGAGAGCCGAGTTGCCAATCGAAGTTGACCGTCGAATCCAGTCGGCTGAGCAACGGCACCGTGAGGTCCGGTTTTCCGAAGTAATCCCCCTTTAATCCAACCAGCCGGTTGGGATCGGAAGCCGCCACGGTGACAGCGACGGACGCCGTGGAGGTGAGATTCCCATCGGAGACCGTATAAGAGAACACGTCCGATCCGGCGAACCCGGCGGCGGGCGTGTAGAGGATGGTGCTTCCTGCGATGGCCGCAGTGCCGTGTGCTGGCGTCGTCACCGAGGCGATGCTCAGGGGCGAAGGGCCGGCGTCCGGATCGCTGTCGTTGACCAGCACGCTGATGGGCGTAGCCACGCCAGAGGGCGTCCAGGCGGTATCGTTGAGCGCCACGGGAGGCTTGTTAGCCGGTGGCGTCACTGGTGGCGTAATGATGCTGCCCGGCCTATACAGGGCGGCATAAGGAACCACTTGTCTGGGCTGGCTCGGGCTGGACCATTCCATCGAAATCTGAGCCACTCCCGTGCCTTGGAAGTACTCCAACTTCAGATCGTACGCCTGCCCGGCGACCATCTGGAAAGTGGCCTGATCCAGAGCCGTCGCATGGGCCGCCCAGTGGTCGATGAGCAGCTGACCATTCACCCAAAGCCGGACACCTTCGTCCGAATTGGTGTAAAACGTGTACAGCTCACTATACTTGGCCTGCACTTTCCCAGTCCAACGAATCGAGAAGGAACCCGCGTCCACACCGGGTTCCGGCGCATTGCTCCCCCAGTTGGCATCGATGTAGGGATCGATTCGAGAGAACACCGGCAAAGTGAAGTCTTGGTTGTTAAAATACTCGCCCAGAAGTCCTTGCCCGCTTGTGAGCGGCACCGTCGTGGTGCTCAACACGTTAACGCTGACATTTCCAACGACCGTCGAGTTCCCGTCACTCATCGTATAGGTGAACGAGTCCACCCCAGCAAAACCCGCCGCAGCCGTGTAAACTACGTCGTTGCCCGAAACCGCCGCACTCCCGGAACTCGGCGTACTCACGCTAACCAGCGAAAGCACGGCCGATCCGTTGGTGGAACCCTTGTCATTCGCAAGCACTGGGATGCGCACGCTGCCACCCTTCGGACAATCCGCTGTATCCGCCACCGCCACCGGAGCCGCATTGAGCGGAACTGGGATTCCTGAATTATAAATCTCGATCTCCCGCAGATTGAGTTGATGGGCACCTCCCTGCGCACCGGCGTCTTTGAGGTCTTTGTTGGAAGCGCCACCCCAAGTGACGTCATTAACCAGCAGGCGGATTTTGCCCGTGGTCACTGGCGCGAAGCTGTGCGTAAAAACGCAGCGTTCACTGTAGAAACTATCCACGGTGGTCCAGTTGGTTCTGGTATAATTGCGGAAGGTGTTCACTGGCTCCTTCACGCGATCCACCGTAACCCACTGGCCATTCTGATCCACTTGCAGTTCGTAGTCCAAAATGGAGCCATCCCACTGCCAGGGGATACCGGAATAAATTACCACGCGGTCAATCGCCGTCGCAGCGGGCAACCGGACTTCAAACCAAGCGGGGAAAGTGGCATTGTTGCTCTCCCAAAGTCGGTCTGCATTTGACTGCCCCCAATACCAAGACTCCAACTTGCCGTTGATGACCTTGGACGGAGGATTGCTAATCCCAGCGTCGATGGGATGCACGCTGGAGCCTGAAGCCGCCGCCGTGGCGCCCGTTTGCAGAGCCAGATCCGCACCCCAATTCTGCGCTGCAACAGTTAGCGTGCCAGTATATTCCACATACGTTGGCAATTCGCTCACCGACACACTCACCTTCCCGTTAACCACCGAGAGAGTGCTCTCCACCCCAAACGGCGAAACTACCTTCACTGAGGTCGCGCTGCTCAAGTTCAGCTCCAGCTGCGCCCGCGTGTCGCCCGAAGTCATGAGCGCGGCCACCTGCTTGCCAGGTCCGGTGAACAAACTGCCGATAAACAGCTTGTTCCTAGGATTCCCAAAGTCCAACGCAGCGCTAAACCGCGTCCCGTACAGCTCCTCTGACCACACACGCAACAACGGACCCACCGGGTTGAGGGAGCCGTCCTCGTTTTGTACCCACCGGGGCTCATCCCAAAACCCGCCGCTACGGTCGTACCAGTAATGGTTGTGTTCCTTCGGGATTCCGTACTGCTCAAATACCATCATCTCCAACATGGTCCAGCGGCCTTGCAACCGAGGCTGATAAGCCCCGTACACGGGTCCCATGAACCCCTGCTCTGTCTGCCACTTTTCCATGCCGCTCAAATTGTACGTCTTGAGCCAGCCAGTCACCTGGTCCATCGCCATGCGCGTCAAATTCAAGTCGCCGTTGACGCAGTTGTAGGCGTGAAACGAAAACACGTCTATGTACTTGCCCCCGCCCGCGCGGAAAAACTCGTCATTCCATCCCGCCAAGGGCGGCCCGACAGACACCGCGCCTGGCCCAAGCACTTTCAAGGTCGGATCCACGCTCTTAACCGTCTGATAAAACGGCGCCAACTCGTTGTTCACAAACGCCGTCGCACCCATCGCGAAGTTCGGTTCGTTGCGCGCCTCCCAATAACGCACGCTGGTCTTGAAGTGATCCACGATTTTGCGCACACCCGCCAAATCGCCCGTTCCGTTGGGAAATACGATCAAAAGGTCCCGTTTGCGATACGAGTCGAAAGGCGTGTAGTACTGCTGATCCATCGCGATTTCCTTGTCCAAACGCGCAATCTCAACATCCGGCGAACTGGCATTATTAACCAAATGCCGCTGAGGTCCGTATGCGAATACTCCGCGAGTTACCGCGTCAATCAGGCCCTCTCCACCGTACGTGCCCGGAGCTGGCATTTTGGGAAAATTGGGGTCGTCGCGGATAATACAAAACATGCTGCTGCCCACGGAAGTGCCAAACGGTAGCCCCTGGTCATTGCCAACAAGGTTCAGTTTGTACCAGCCCGGCTGCCGGACGGCGGCGACGATCGAAGTCCCTTTTACAGGCCCTTGATCCACCAAATTGCCGTAATAATCCCGGATTTCATAACGGGAGGCTCCGGCTCCGCTCAAATTAAACGAAATCGCATCGCCTTTGTAAAAGACATGGCCACGGCGGTTGGATTGGACGTTGATGGCAACCGGTGGCGGCGTGGATTGCCACGCGGCTTGGACTGGGCAGTAGGGCGCAAGTAGGGCGGCTGCCATCGGCAACCAAATGGGGAACCGGCGCGGCTTGCGGTTTCCCGAGCCGCCAATCAAAGGCGGCTCGCTACATTCATTGCGTTGCGCCTGAGCGGCTTTAAGAAACTGCTTTGTTTGACGGGATTGATGAGTCGAGCGGGATGAATGGGTATTTCGAGATTTCATGCGGGTGGATTTACCCGCGAAGAGGTCGCGGGCATATCCCTGCACCAGACTCGGATTTTATGCCCCGTCAAATTTTACAACAAAACCCACTCAATCCAAACGACTTAAAATTTAAACACTCCCTCCCAAAAGCCTTCTCCCAGCCAATAACTAGACCTTGGGCAACGTCACCCGCTGCCGCTGATTCTGATACTTACCCTGCCGTGTCCGATACGACGTCCCGCAGGGTTGGCCTTGAAAAAACAGCATCTGTACCACACCTTCGTCCGCGTAAATCCGGCAGTCCGCAGCGCTGGAATTCGAAAACTCCAAGGTGAGGTGCCCCTTCCACCCCGCCTCCGCCGGCGTCACGTTGGCAATGATCCCGCAGCGTGCATACGTGCTTTTACCTACGCAAATGGCCGTCACATCTCCGGGTAAATGCAGCTGCTCCACAGCCACTCCAAGCCCGTAACTGCGCGCCGGCAAAATGAAGTAGGCACCCGAGGCGTCCCGATGCAACGTGGTGGTCTCTAGATTTTTAGGATTGAACGCCTTGGGATCCACAACCGTCCCGGGCAAATGGCGAAAAATCAGAAACTCCCGCGCCGAGAGCCGCAAATCGTAGCCATAACTCGATGGACCGTAGGAAAGTACAGGCAAGCCGTCTTCGAGTTCGCGGACAAGTGCCTGCTCAAAAGGGGTTATCATCCCTTTTTGAGAGAAAGCGCGGATTTGATGGTCGTTAAGAATCACAGGTTTTTGAGTTAACTCGATCTCCAGACCTAAAGGCAAATGGAACCACCACTGCAGCCCACTCCACCGGACCCACACCTCCCTTTCCCCACTTTCCCCTGCAAGTGCGCTTGCCCTTCGGTGCCACAACCGGTTTCCTTCTAGCCTACCCCATTTTTTACCCCCACTCATGAGCTCCAAAAACATCGAGTTACACCTCGTCGAAAAACGCGTCTTCAAACCCTCCCGGGAATTCTCCAAAAAGGCCCGCATCGGCAGCATGGCCGAATACCAAAAGCTCTGGGATGAATCCATCCGCAAACCTGACAAGTTCTGGGCCCGGGAAGCCTCCGAATTACTCTGGCAGCAAAAATGGACGAAGGTTCTGGAATGGAACGAGCCTTTCGCCAAGTGGTTTGTCGGCGGCAAATTAAACGTTTCAGAAAACTGCCTCGACCGCCACCTCGGCACCCCGCGCCAAAACAAGGCCGCCATTTTGTGGGAAGGCGAACCCGGCGAAAAACGCACCCTCACCTACCAGCAATTGCACCGCGAAGTCTGCCTCTTTGCCAACGTCCTCAAAGCGCACAAGGTCAAAAAAGGCGATCGCGTCATCATCTACATGCCCATGGTCCCCGAGGCGGCCATCGCCATGCTGGCCTGCGCCCGCATCGGAGCGACCCATTCCGTCGTGTTCGGAGGCTTCAGTGCGGAGGCCATTCGCGACCGCATCTCGGATTCCCAAGCAGTCCTAGTGGTCACCTGTGACGGTGGCTACCGCCGTGGCAGCATCGTCCCCTTAAAAAAGAACGTCGACGACGCACTCAAGGGCGACGCCCAGACCGTGCGCAGCGTCATCGCCTTCAAGCGCACCGGCCAGGAAACCCACATAGAAATGGGCCGCGACACTTGGTGGCATGAGGAAATGGCCAAGGTCGACGCCAACTGTCCGGCTATCCCGCTGGATAGCGAACACCCGCTTTTCGTACTCTACACCTCCGGGTCCACAGGCAAGCCAAAGGGCATCCTGCACACCACAGGCGGCTATCTGGTAGGCGCTTACATGACCTCCAAGTACGTCTTCGACCTGCGCGACGAAGACGTCTACTGGTGCACCGCCGATATCGGCTGGGTCACCGGCCACAGCTACATCGTCTACGGCCCTCTCGCCAACGGCGCCACCACCCTCATGTACGAGGGCGCCCCCAACTGGCCGGAAAACGACCGCTTCTGGAAAATCATCGAAGACTACCGCGTCACCATCTTCTACACCGCTCCCACCGCCATTCGCGCTTTCATTCGCTGGGGCGATCAGTGGGTTAAAAAGCATGATCTGAGTAGCTTACGCCTGCTAGGCTCCGTCGGCGAACCCATCAATCCAGAAGCCTGGATGTGGTACCACTCCGTCATCGGCGGGGGCCGCTGTCCGATTGTCGATACTTGGTGGCAGACCGAAACTGGCGCCATCATGATCACCCCTCTGCCAGGCGCGGTTCCCACTAAACCCGGCTCTGCCACGCTGCCCTTCTTTGGCGTCGACGCCGTGGTTGTCGATGACAACGGCAACGAAGTCGGCCCAAATGTAAGCGGCAAACTCGTCATCCGCAAACCGTGGCCCTCCATGCTGCGCACTATTCACGGAGATAAACCCCGCTACAAGAAGACTTACTGGAGCGAAGTCAAAGGCTCCTATTTCGCCGGCGATGGTGCCCGACGGGACAAAGACGGCTATTTCTGGATCGTGGGCCGCATTGATGACGTCCTCAACGTGGCCGGACACCGCATCGGCACCAGCGAAGTGGAAAGCGCACTGGTCTCCCACGCCGTCGTGGCAGAAGCCGCCGTCGTCGGCAGACCTGACGAACTCAAGGGACAGGCAGTTGTCTGTTTTGTCACATTAAAGGAAGACGTCACAGCCACCGATCAATTGCGCGAGGACTTGAAAAAGCATGTTCGTCACGTCATCGGCCCGGTTGCCACTCCAGACGAGATCCGGTTTGCCGACGCCCTGCCTAAAACACGTTCGGGGAAAATAATGCGCAGGCTATTGAAGCAAATAGCTGCAGGCATTACCGTTACAGGAGACACATCCTCGCTCGAGGATCTCTCCATCCTTGCCAAACTCGCGGCTAAAGAAGACTAAAAACGCCGATTCTTTCGGCAGGGAGCGCCACCCGGAAAAATACATCCCGCAGGCCTCCCCCGACACATCCTCAAACCCGCTGCCCCGCAAAATCCCCCGTCCTCCCAGCCCGGGGAGGACGGGGAAAGCGCGTCGCGGCATGGGGTGGTGATCGCAAGGGGAGACCTTGAGGGCGCATGCGCGCGGGAATCCCATCTGCGAGTCACAATACAAAGGGGTTGGCGACCCGTCTCGGGAGGTTCATCTATTTTCTTTGTTTTTTGGCACAAAAACTGAACGCCAAACAATTTCTTGAGTCCTAATTAATAGGGGCATGCCTTCTCTCACCCTCGGATTCGCCTTGGAATGAATGCAGGCGAGTGCACGGAGGCTGCGGCTCGGCTTGTTCCACTAGCCGGTGGTCTTTGTGTTCTCTTTGTACGCTGCAATTCATAATTCATAGGGCGTGATAGTGCGTGTTTTAATTGCCCCTGTTGAGCCTGTTGAGCCTGTTGAGCCTGTTGAGCCTGTTGAGCCTGTTGACTTTGGTTTAATGGGTTCATTTGATTCAATTTGGTTCAATTTGGTTCAGCTATCCGAATTGCGGCGACTGCAGTTGCCCCAGTTATCTAAGAAGTGTTGATGGGCCGAGTCTCGCCCCTTTGGTTGGCAGGCGCTACGCCCCTCGCCCTGCCCTTTCGCCACAGAGCCTGTGCTGTGGCACCCATCTTTTTGGGGCGCCCTAACCCAAAGCGTTGGAGTCCGTACATCCTCTCGGACGGGGATTTCAGCACGTCCGCTTTCGCATCCTGCTCCCTGTTGTTCCTGTGGCCTAATCCTGTGGCCTAATCCTGTGGCCTAATCCTGTGGCCTAATCCTGTGGCCTAAAACAGGCGCCCCTTCGTTTGCCTTTGCCCATTCGTTTTCAACCCAGCTTTACCAGCTCTGAAAAGTCGGTCTCCCTCAACCCTATGAAACCCTTCAAAAACACCAGCGGCGAAGAGCCCGAATCCAGTCTTCGCGTCTACCTGCGCGAAATTGGCCGAGTGCCCCTGCTCACCCCAAAGCAGGAAATCGAGCTCGCAGCCCGCATCCAACTCGGAGACCGAGAGGCGCGCGCGCTCATGATCAGCGCCAACTTGCGTTTGGTGGTCAAAATCGCCCACGATTACAGCAACTTCGGTCTTCCAATGCCGGATCTCATTTCCGAAGGCAACATCGGGTTAATCAAAGCCGTGGAGCGCTTTGACCCGGCCAAAGGCGGGAAGTTGAGCACCTACGCCGCTTGGTGGATTAAGCAAAGCATCAAGCGCGCCCTAGCCAATCAGAGTAAAACCATCCGGCTACCCGTCCACCTCGTGGACAAAATCGCAAAAATCCGCCGCCTTTCCCAAGGTCTGAGCGAGGAACTGGGACGCGAGCCCACCGACGAAGAATTAGCCGATGAGGTGGGTATTTCCGCTCCTAAACTGGCCCAATTGCGAATCGTCTCGCTGCGTCCAGCCTCCCTAGACGCCCCCGTGAGCGACGAGGACGGCAAGGAGTTGGGTGAAACGGTGGGGGATCTGGAGGCCCCAAATCCTTTGGAGCAGCTTCAGGATCGCAACCTGCTCGATGAACTGGGAGAGGTGCTTGAGGAACTGGATCCCAGAGAGCGCAAAATCATTAGCTCTCGATTCGGCTTGGGCGGCGATCCCCCCAGAACCTTGGAGGAAGTCGGCAAGCGCTTCGGCGTGACCCGGGAAAGAATTCGCCAACTCCAAAACGGCGCTCTAGCAAAATTAAAACGCGCCCTTGCGCGCCGCGATCGTCCCATTGAGGCGTTGCTGCCCGGCGACTTCGGGGGTATGCTCGCATCACGAGGCAAAGAGGCTGCACCCTTCTCCCGTCCAGAGGGTTAAACGCTTAGTGGCCCGGCGGAATACAGCGAAATACACCAGCCTCAGACATCCTGAGGTCACGGGAATTGAGATGATCTGTTCCTGATCTCACCCAGAGCAATCTGCTAGTGTAACCCAGTGGAGAATACAGAAAGTTGAGAGCAGGAAGATTCCCGGTCTTTGGGGGGGCTCTTCATAGAGGTCAGGATGTCTGAGTCTACAGAGACGGATAGAGCTGATGGAGCTGGCCTGTTGTTTCGGGGCGATTGGGGCGCCCTTTCAGGGCTTCCTCCGTTTTTGAATGTTCATCCGCAGGGCGTTGCCCTGGGCTAACCTAGAATGCCCCTTCGGGGCGCCTGCATGGAACGCCCACGCAAGACCCACGCATGACCCACGCAAGACCCACGCAAGACCCACGCAAGACCCACGCAAGACCCACGCATGACCCACGGATGACCCACGCATGACCCACGCATGACCCACGCAAGACCCACGGAACGCCCACGGAACGCCCACGGAACGCCCACGGAACGCCCACGGAACGCCCACGGAACGCCCACGGAACGCCCACGGAACG
>CALQFT020000032.1 GCA_943329925.2 Opitutus sp. GAS368 | reverse complement strand
TTCCTGCGCACAAAGATCAAGCCGCTTTACGTGGACTGGGACGCTGCCAAAGGCGATATCGGCGAACTCAAAGCGTTGCTAGCCTCCGGTCTCACGAAGTATCGAGAGGACTACGCGGGCTACTACAGCCGGTGCAAGCACGCCAATTCCCCTGCCATCCGGGACGCCAATCCCACCGTCATTCTGATCCCTGGGCTTGGTATGATTGCTTGGGGCAAGGACAAAAGCGAATCCCGAGTCACTGCAGAATTTTATAACTGTGCAGTGGAGGTGATGCGCGGGGCCGAAGCCATCGATGAGTATATTGCTCTACCCCAGCAGGAAGCGTTTGACATCGAATACTGGCTTTTGGAAGAGGCGAAATTGCAGCGCATGCCGGCCGAGAAAGAATTGGCCCGTCAGGTTGTCGTTGTCATAGGGGCTGGCAGCGGCATCGGTAAAGAAACCGCGCATCGTATTGTGAAGGAGGGCGCGCATCTGGTGTGCGTAGATCTCAAACAGGAGACTGCGGCAGCGACAGCAAAGGAAATCACGGACAAACTCGGACACGGAATCGGCGTGGCCGGATCGGGTCTGAGCGGCTGTGGCCCGGCCATTGGTCTGGGTGCTGACATCACCAATCGAGCCAGCATCCGAGCGATGCTGGACAAGGTGGCGCTTGCGTATGGCGGCTTCGACTCGATTTGTGTGACAGCTGGGATTTTCGTAGCGAGCGATACAACAGGGCACATCCCCGACGAAGGCTGGGACTTGACCTTTAGGATCAATGTCACGGGAAGCTATCTTGTTGCCGATGAAGCTTCAAAGACATGGAAAGATCAGGGGCTTCGCGGCAACCTAGTGCTCACCACCAGCGCTAATGCAGCCGTGGCTAAAAAAGGTAGCCTTGCCTATGACACCTCCAAGGCCGCCGCAAACCATCTGGTGCGCGAGCTTTCCATGGAGCTCTCACCTCTTGTGCGTGTCAACGGCGTTGCGCCTGCGACCGTTGTTCAAGGCAGCGCCATGTTCCCACGCGACCGCGTCATCGGCTCTCTGGCGAAGTACCACATCGCCTACACGGAAGACGAGGCAACTGAATCGCTCGTAAGTAAGCTCGCGCAGTTCTATGCGGATCGTACGCTCACAAAGTCGCCGATCACTCCGGCAGACCAAGCCGAAGCATACTTCCTCCTAGTCTCCAAACGCTTAAGCAAAACCACAGGACAGATCCTCACCATCGACGGCGGACTGCACGAAGCCTTCCTGCGATAAGAAAACTACAATCAAAAAGGGGGCTGAGCCGAGTGCGCCGCCCCCTTTTTATGCACCACATTGAGCGCGGAATTCTTCCATAGCTGGCTCTGGACCGGTGAGCGCTTTGTCCCCGTTGAGGGGCTACCTTTTACAGACCGAGGCGTTCGCTTTGGAATGTCGGTCTTTGAAACCGTACGCGGCTTATCTGGTCAGTCGCAATTTTGGACGCAGCACACGGACAGACTCAAGACAGCGGTCGCGCTGTGCGGATTGCAGCTTCCTGATGAGGCCTTAGAAAAAGCCCGTGAGTGCCTTACGGCACAGTGCCTAAATGGCGTGGCGCGCTTGTACGTCACTGCCGGTGACGGCGGACCGAGTAGCCCTGTCATTCAAAGCCGTGTGGCGCTTCTAGTTGAGGAACGAAAGCGCACGCTTCCAAACGGATACGCGGTGACGGTGTGCCCCCAAATACACCTACCGCTTTTCGGTGGGCTTAAAACGGCGAATTACTGGAAAAATGCGGAGAGCCTCCGAGTGGCAAACGTTCTCGGTGCAGATGAAGCCCTGTTATGTGGCCCCTCCGGCGCAGTCATCAGTGCGTGTATGGCAAACGTATTTCTCCATACGCCGACGGGTTGGATCACCCCCAGTCTAGCTACAGGCGCGAGGGACGGGGTCGTCCGCAATTGGGTGCTCGAACGGCTAGACGTCCAGCAAACTGACATTAGCGCGACAACCTTGGAAAGCGTCGACGCGGGATTTCTGACCAGCAGTTGGATCGGAGTGATGCCCATCAACTTTTTATCAGGGCGCACATTACAACAACGCCCGGAGCTCCTGTCCCTTCGCAACACCTTTGAAACCCAAGGGATTTCCGAAGGCAATTAAAATACTCCCGCACGAGCGCCCCCTAACTCTCGATAATATTCATCTCCACGGGATCTACTTGCACCCCCAAGGATTCCAGCCAAGCGACGGCCTTGGCAATCTCCTCGGATTCGCCTTCCAGCGAGAGCGAGACGATGCCGACCTCCGCGTTCACGCTAGCTTGGCGAATGTTGGTCACTACGGCGAACTCGCGGGCGAGTTCATACACCAGCGGACGAGTCACGAGGTGGTGCGGAAAAACCAACCAAAAACGGGTGAGTTGCGTGGCCATGCCCGTGAGAATAGCTGGTGAATTAGCCCCCGGCAATCGCGGGCACAATAGAGATTTCGTCGGTTTCCTTAACGGAGGTAGCACCCTCCTCAAGGAAACGGATGTCCTCATCGTTGACGAACACGTTTACAAAGCGGCGCACCTGACCGGCGTCGTCACAGATGCGTTCTTTAAGGCCGGGAAAGGCTTGGTCCAGCGAGTGTAGGACTTCCGCGATAGTCGTGCCGGCGGCTTGGACGACTTCGAGTTCGCCGGTGAGCTTGCGCAATGGAGTGGGTATACGAACAGATGGCATAATTAATTCTAAATAAGTTAGTTAAAGTGAAGCTGCAGCCGCGTCAGGGGCGTAAATTTTTTCCTCAAACTCACGCAGGTTTGGTGCGATAAGTCGCGGCGCACCGCATTTGCCTACGATAGCCTCCTGAGTCTTCAGTCCGTGTCCTGTGATGCAGAGCACAGCACTGTCACCTGCTCCGATATGGCCGGATTCGATGAGCTTTCTGGCTCCAGCCACAGTCACGCCTCCGGCGGTTTCGGCAAAAATACCCGCGTACTCGGCGAGCATGCAAATGCCTTCCACGACTTCCTCGTCACTGACATCCTCGGCAGAGCCACCCGTTTGCTTCATGGAATGGATGGCATAATAACCGTCTGCAGGAGTCCCAATGGCAAGAGACTTCACGATGGTGTCCGGCTTGGACACCGGTTTGACAATGTCCGTTCCGCGCTTGATGGCGTGTGAAATCGGCGCGCAACCGGAAGCCTGAGTGCCATGCATGTGAAACGGCGTATCCGCCACGATCCCCAACTGGATGAACTCTTTATAGGCCTTGTGGATCTTTGTCAGCAGAGACCCGGAGGCCATCGGAACCACCGTATGCTGCGGTATGCGCCAGCCCAACTGTTCGCAGATTTCAAAGCCCATCGTCTTTGAGCCCTCCGCATAGTAAGGCCGAAGGTTGACGTTAACGAAACCCCAACCGTACTTGCCGGCGATCTCCGAACACAACCGATTCACTTGATCATAGGCTCCGTGAATTCCGATGACCTGCGTTCCGTACACGAGTGAACCGAGCACTTTCCCCTGTTCTAAGTCAGCGGGAATAAGCACGTAGCTTTTGAGTCCGGCAGCCGCCGCGTTTGCGGCGACGGAGTTGGCAAGATTTCCCGTCGATGCGCAGGCTACCACTTCAAAACCCAATTCGCGCGCTCGGCTAAGCGCGACAGATACGACGCGGTCCTTGAAGGACAAGGTTGGGTAATTGACCGTATCGTTCTTAATCCATAGCTCGCGGATCCCAAGAATTTTTGCAAGTCGGTCTGCCTTGATTAACGGGGTAAACCCGACCTCAGCCCCAACGGTGGGGTCTCCGTCTATGGGGAGCAACTCACGATACCTCCACATCGTGTGGGGGCGCGATTCGATCACCTTTCGAGAGATCGCTTTACCGATGGCCTCGTAGTCGTAAGCAGCTTCCAGCGGACCAAAATCAAAATCACAAACGTGGATCGCCTGCTTGGGATAGAGGCGCCCGCACTCACGGCACTTTAAATTGCTGAAAAAGGGTGTGGATTTCATAGCACTAGAACTTTCCTCAAGAGTGCTGTCATGAAGTGCCCGCCGGGGATGGATTTCCAGACGGTCCTTCATCTTTTCCCCGAATAAACGGAGCTGGATTTGGCACCTGGTCCCCGAAACATTTCAAAACGGTGAAGTCTCGAAAAGCATCCGGGCGGTTGCCGTGGCGTCAAAGGGCCAGTCCCTCAGCCACTCTTGATGAAAGTGATACCCAACCTTTAAGGCAGCGACGTCTTTCCCGTCAACCGAGAAAAAAATTTATATAAACAACGCATTGCACTACAGAGATTTCCGGCGCAATTGAAATTGCAGCTGATACTGGCGTGGAGTGAGTCCAATGTGCTGATGGAACGCTTGAGTGAAAGCGCTTTGATCACAAAAACCCAGGGTTTTACCCACTTCCGAGATTTGCTGCGCCCCATTTTGCAGCGCCTCGCACGCGGCCTGAATCCGCATTTTCAATCCGAAAGCTTGGGGCCCGACGCCAAATGCCTCGACAAACTTGCGCTGTAATTGCCTGGGGGAGAGATGCACGGCGCGCGCAAGCGATTCGACTGAAATACGCTCGCGAAAATGAGCACGTATAAAATCAACCGCCTTATCCAGATTTAAAAAAGGCTGCAGCATGGCTTTCCGTGCTTCGTAGCTGTGAGTAGTGCCCATCAGCCCAATGATACGCCCATCCAAATCACGCAAAGGCAACTTGTTAGTGACAAACCAATCCGGAATTCCCTGCCGATTAAAAAACAGCTCCACCAAGTTTATCCTTGGCTCACCGGAAAGCAGCACCGCCTCGTCATCGCGCCGAAAAGTCTCCGCCAAGCGGCTGGGAAACAATTCAAAATCATCTTTTCCAAGGATTTCTGATTCTGACTGAAAGCCGAATCTTTCGAAAAAAAGCCGACTTGCACAGACGATCCGATACCCAGCATCCTTGGCGAAAAATGCAATGTCTGGGAGGTGCTCAAACAACTGATAAATGGGCGTTGTAGGGCCTATTTGCTGCAAAAACGCATCCCGCCAAAGTGGTGAACCCGGTCCACTGGCAACGGGTTCCGACTTCGAAGGAAGCACTTTTTTGCGCGGAGCCATAGAAGGGATTCTCCAAGATGTTGAGGGGATGGGCAAGAGCGGGGCATGGGTGATTTGCGCTGGGCAGCTCGTTAGCGTATGAAAGCGGTATGACGGAAGGAGCTGAATCAATTCCCCCAGCAATGCTTTTGGACGCATACCGGCAGGGGATTTTTCCCATGGCAGAGGGCAATGGAGAGCTCCTTTGGTTCTCACCTGATCCGCGGGGAATTTTGCCTTTAGACGGATTTCGCGTCCCGCACGGGCTCAAACGCACCTTAAAAAAAGGGGGCTTTGAAGTGCGATTCAATACGGCTTTCGAGGCTGTCATCGACGGCTGCGCGAGCCGCGAAGAGACGTGGATAGATGCCTGTATTAAAAAAAGTTACCTGGAGCTTTTTGAACTTGGCTACGCCTGCTCAGTGGAAACTTGGATAGACGAAAAACTTGCCGGGGGCCTTTACGGAGTGGTTTTGGGGGGAGCTTTTTTTGGCGAGTCCATGTTCCACACGGTGACCGACGCCTCCAAGATTGCCCTTCACGCCCTGATGGAACGGTTAAAAGAACGTGGCTTTGCACTGCTGGACATGCAGTGGGTGACGCCCCACCTACGAACCTTTGGTGCAAAAGAAATTCCCCGTCGCACCTACCTGCGGATGCTGAAGGAGGCGCTGCCTTTGCGCTGCACGTTTGCACCTTAAGCGGGAGCATATCCACCCATCGCCCAGACCGCAGCGCGGCTAGAGCGGGCTTGATGCCTAAGTCCGTCCCAACGCGCGGGCTGACACCCCCGGGAAAAAGAATAATGGGTAATCAGAGAGTGGAATCGGCGTGTATATCCAGAAAAAGGTTCACCCAAGCCCACTTGCTGATCTAATGTGTCCCCCCCAAACCCAGAGACATATTATGGCGACCTCCCTGCCGCACAGTTCCAACGTCGGTCTATTAGAAATCAACTACGAGCGCTGGCGCCAAAATCCGGCCGCAGTGGACCCGGTGTGGTCCGCCTTTTTCGAGGGTTTCGAACTCGGAAACACACCTCATTCTAACGGCACTCCCCTGACGGGAACACCACCGAGCCGTAAGGGGTCCAGAGCCGCGTCCCTTGGGGAAGGGTTTGATCCACAATGGCAGACAAAGGTGGATCAGCTGGTTCTGAGCTATAGAAGTCTAGGCCACCTTAAAGCACACACCAACCCGCTTTCCGCAACCGCCCCAGAGGCACCTTTGCTCGAACTCAGCACCCTGGGTTTTTCTGACGCAGACCTCTCCAGCAAAGCCGCCTCACTACTGTTCCGCGATGGGCAGGAGTTTCAGTTGGGAGAACTGATCCAACAGCTTGAGTCCATTTACTGCAGGCACATCGGTGCAGAATTCTCCCACATGGAGAACCCCGTAACCCGCGAGTGGGTGCGGGAAAAGTTCGAAACCGCCTCTTCCTTAATTGTACCCGCAGAGACGCAGTTACGAATGATCCACCAGATCCTGTCTGTGGAAAGTTTCGAGAAGTTCCTGCACACACGTTTCGTGGGGCAGAAACGCTTTTCCATCGAAGGCGGTGAATCCTTGATTGTAGCCTTGTACGGGATTTTAGAAAACTCGCCCAAGTATCATGTGGAAGAAATCGTGATGGGGATGGCTCACCGCGGACGGCTGAGTGTGATCAATGAGTTTCTACAAAAGCCTATCTCGGTAATGTTTGCGCAGTTTTCAGAAAACTACATGCCGGACACCGTCGCTGGGGACGGGGATGTGAAGTACCATCTAGGCTACAAAACCAAACGCCAACTACCTGGAGGCCAAGAGGTTTCGGTGCGCCTAGCTTCCAATCCGAGCCATTTGGAGGCTGTCAATCCCGTGGTACAGGGCATGACGCGGGCGCGCCAACACGTGAGAAAAGACAGCACCGACCGGCAGCGCGTGGTGGCAGTATTGATCCACGGAGATGCGGCCTTCGCTGGCCAGGGCGTTGTGGCGGAAGTTCTTAACATGTCACAGCTGGAAGGCTACCGTGTAGGCGGCACCATCCACATCGTGGTCAATAACCAGATCGGTTTTACCACGCTCCCCGCGGATGCCCGATCCTCCCGGTACTGCACCGACGTAGCCAAGATGATCGGTGCGCCAGTGTTCCATGTGAACGGAGACGACCCGGTGGCGGTGCGTGTGTGCACGGAGCTCGCCTTGGAGTACCGCCAGAAGTTCCACAGCGACGTTGTGTTGGACATCCTCTGCTACCGCAGACACGGCCACAATGAGGGAGACGAACCGCTATTCACCCAGCCGGTGATGTACCGCGAAATCAGCGCCCACGCAACTTTGGGAACCCTCTTTCGGCAGGAATTGCTCAATAACGGCATCCTTTCCAGCGCAGCAGCGGTGGAACTCGACCGTGAATTTCAAGCACGCTACGAGTCTGCTTTTGCGGAAGTAAAAGCCGCCGAGCAGAACAAACAGCTAGACAAGTTTTCGCACTCCAACGTCGTTTTCCAGCCGGCTTATTCTCACGAATCGACGAACACAGCCATCACCAAAGCTCAGTTGGATCTCATCTTCAGCGCTATGACTACCCTGCCAGAAGGGTTTTCTATGTTGCCTCGGTTGAAGAAGGTCGTTTTGGACAAACGCCGCCTGGCTTGGAAAGACGGCGGTCCGTTTGATTGGTCCATGGGCGAGGCGCTCGCCTTTGGCTCCCTACTCTCGGAGGGCACCGCGGTGCGCTTGTCCGGACAAGATTGCCGGCGCGGGACCTTCTCTCATCGGCACGCGGTTTTGTATGATGACAATACGCGGGCTCGCCATATTCCGCTGCAGCATCTAGCACCTAAGCAAGGCCGCTTCAACGTTTACAATTCGCTATTGAGCGAGGTGGCCGTGCTCGGGTTCGACTACGGCTATACACTGCACTTTCCTGAAATGCTTTGCCTTTGGGAAGCGCAGTTCGGCGACTTCTCCAACGGCGCGCAAATCATTATCGACCAGTTTATTGCTGCGGGCGAGTCCAAGTGGCAGCGCCCTAGCGGGATCGTTTTATTATTGCCGCACGGTTATGAAGGCCAGGGCCCTGAACATTCCTCCGGTCGGCTCGAGCGCTTTCTTCAACTGTGCGCGCAGGA
Organism: Opitutus sp. GAS368; assembly: GCA_943329925.2. Lineage (GTDB taxonomy): Bacteria > Verrucomicrobiota > Verrucomicrobiia > Chthoniobacterales > Chthoniobacteraceae > Chth-196. The sequence goes on along the minus strand of CALQFT020000032.1, from coordinate 17,910 downwards.
GAACATGCAGGTGTGTAACTTCACCACGCCCGCACAGTACTTCCATGCGCTGCGCCGGCAAATGAAGCGACCCTTCCGCAAACCGATGGTTGTGATGACGCCTAAGAGCCTATTGCGGGCGCCGGAATGTGTTTCCATGGAGGCCGATTTTACCTCGGGCAACTTCGAGGAAATCCTGCCTGGGCCGCTCAGTGGAGCTGCGAACAAGGTCACTCGGGTGATTTTATGCTCGGGCAAAGTGTACTACGATTTGCTCAAGCACCGTGATGCCCAGAAAATCACCGACACTGCGCTGGTTCGCATCGAACAGCTGTATCCCCTTCACACAGAGAAGCTCGCCGGAGTGCTCAAGACCTACTCGAAAGCGAAAACCTTCGTATGGTGTCAAGAAGAGTCGGCGAACATGGGAGCTTGGAGTTTCCTGCGGAATCAACTTTCTGAACTAATTGAAAGTCCCCTTCACTACGCAGGTCGCGAGGCCTCCGCGAGTCCCGCAGTAGGCGCGCTCGCAACGCACAAGCTCGAGCAGCACGCTTTGGTGGAAGCCGCCTTCAGCCTCGCTTAAGCGTCGAAATCTCTCCACGAATTCGCCCAGTCCCCATTCCAAGCCGCACCAAGTTTTCTGAACTGCATTTATGAGCGTTGAAGTTAAAATCCCGACCGTCGGTGAATCCATTACCAGCGGCGTTATTTCCGTATGGCACAAAGCTGATGGCGAAGCCGTGAGCAAAGGTGAAACCCTGCTCACATTGGACACGGATAAAGTTTCGACGGATTTGACTGCGGAAGAATCTGGGACCATTCACTTACTCGCACAGGTTGGAGAGGAAGTGTCAATTGGACAGGTAGTTGCCACTATTGAACCCAGTGCTACGACGGCACAGGCACCGGCGACTCCCGCCGCCACAAAGCAGGCACCAGCCAAGAAAGCGGCGCCCGCACCGGCGGCAGCAGCTCCAGTTGAAGTTGCACCCTCGGCAGCACCTGCCGCATCGACCCTGCGTTCCGCGGTGGAAGCCGCAAACAGTGCGTTGGGAGTGCTCCAACACACACCCGCTGCGCCTTCGTCTTCTTTTGAAGAACGGATCTCGCGCAAAAAATTAACCCCTCTGCGCCGCAAAATTGCAGCGCAGCTAGTCATGGCGCAACATCAGGCGGCCATTCTAACGACATTCAACGAATGCGACATGTCGGCCGTGATGAAGTTGCGAGCAGAAATGCAGGAGGCCTTCACCGCAGAACATGGAGTGAAACTAGGCTTCATGAGCTTCTTCATCAAGGCTGCGGTAAGCGCTTTGCGTGCTGTGCCTTCCGTAAACGCCAGGCTGGACGGCGACGATCTAGTTTCCAATCATTATTTTGACATCGGAGTCGCAGTTGGAACCGAACGCGGCCTCATGGTGCCCGTGGTGCGTGACGCCGAGCAATTGTCTTTCGCAGGATTAGAAAAGGCCATGGCTGCTTATGCAGTGAAGGCGAGAGAGGGCAAAATTGAATTCCAAGATTTGCAGGGCGGCGTGTTTACCATTTCCAATGGCGGCATATACGGGTCGCTGCTCTCCACTCCGATCCTCAACCCTCCCCAGAGCGGGATTTTGGGAATGCACAAAATTCAGGAGCGCCCAGTGGCGGTGAAGGGACAGGTCGTGATTCGTCCAATGATGTATCTGGCCCTGTCCTATGATCACCGGATTGTGGACGGCAAGGAGGCTGTAACATTTTTGGTTAGAGTCAAAGACTGCATTGAGAATCCGATGCGCCTCATGCTTGGCCTGTAAGCGCAACACACACGAGCTGAAGTAGATGCGACGAGTCTAAGACTTTACTTCTTGGGCTAATACCAGCTTCCTAAGAGCGCGTTGCGCGTTGTTCCACATGAGCGATTGGAGAGCGCCGAATGTTGTTTCCTCCGTTGTGCCATGAACGACTCCATCCAGCAGTTAACGCGGCAAATCTGCGAGTTCCGAGACGCGCGCGATTGGCGGCAATTTCATTCTCCCAAAGATCTTGCCGTGGCAATTACTGCGGAGGCTGGCGAATTGCTGCAACATTTTGTATGGAAAAGCCCGGAGCAATCTGAGGTGCGCGTCGTGGAGCGTCGGGCGGAAGTGGCGGCAGAAATGGCGGACATCGCCATCCTATTACTGGAGATGGCGGAAGTGAGCGGTATTTCGCTGGGAGATGCAGTCGCCGCCAAACTTGCGTTGAACAACGAGCGTTACCCCGTCGCTAAAGCGCACGGTTCCAATCAGAAATACAACGAGTTTTGAGCGGACTCCAACCAGAGCAGCCGGTGCCACACAAACGTCGGCCCCGTTATTCGGGGAAGAACCCCCGGCGTTTCACAGAAAAATACAAGGAACACGACCCGGCAAAATTCCCGGAAACTGTGCAAGCAATTCTGGCCGCAGGCAAGACGCCCGCCGGCGCGCACCGCCCAATCATGGTGCAGGAAATTCTCGATGTACTGCGTCCGATGCCTGGCGAGTTCGCCGTAGATTGCACTCTTGGCTACGGAGGTCATGCCCTCGAACTTCTCCACCGCCTTCAACCGGGAGGCAGCCTCATCGGGTTGGACGCCGATCCCATCGAACTGCCGCGCACAGAGAAACGCTTCCGCGACGCGGGCTTCGCTCCGGACGCCTTCCGCGCACACCGTTGCAACTTTGCCGGGTTACCAAAAGTCCTCGCACTTGAAGGCGGGCGCCGCGCGGATCTGATTCTCGCGGACCTTGGATTATCCTCGATGCAGCTAGACAATCCTGCTCGTGGATTTTCGCTTAAATTCGATGGCCCTCTGGACATGCGAATGAATCCGAATAAAGGGCAGTCTGCGGCAATTCTCATTCAGCGAACCAACGTCACCTCTCTAGCGGAGCTTTTCTCCGAAAACGCCGATGAGTTTTATGCAGAGCAGCTTGCCTCGGCATTAGCCGGGACCCACTGCCAGACAACCCTCCAGCTGGGTGAGCGCATCAGAAGAGCGCTTCCCCACCTATCTGACACAGAAAAAGAGCTCTCCGTCCGCCGAATTTTTCAGGCGCTGCGCATTGCGGTGAATGAGGAATTTGTTGCTATCGACACCCTGCTTCGGGCGTTGCCAGAATGCTTGGCGGAGGGAGGACGTGTCGCCATCCTGACATTCCACTCAGGGGAAGATCGGCGCGTAAAAAAAGCGTTCAAAGCTGGGCTGCTATCGGGAGTTTACGCCAGTGCAGCCGAAGAAGTATTGCGCCCAAGTGCCGAGGAAATGCGTGCAAATTCGCGCTCCAAGGCGGCAAAGTTGCGCTGGGCAGTACGCTCGATGGGGCAGGCGCTCGGCGGGCTGCATTGTGCAGAAAGCCTTCAAACAGGCGCACACAATGTATTTTAAAGTAAAAGGTTGCGACAACAGCTCACGCATACAAACAGAGACACGGCACCCCTGATTTCGAATATCGCCGACTCCGACGTTTGGTGTCAGCATACAGAATATCGCGGTGCTTCTGGAACCGCCCGCAACACTGACCCCCCCCCTCACATGACGGACTTTCTTTTTGACCTGCAAGTGAACGGCTTCGGCGGCGTGGATTTCCAGAATGTACCTGCCTTGGATGCCTTGCACCACGCCTGCGTCCAACTGCACCACTGCGGGATGCGGCGCATTCTAGCGACATTCATCACCGATGAGCCGAAGGCTCTGCTTGAAAAGCTAGCCGCGTTTGAAGGCTATCGCGCCAAAGACGAGCTTATCCGCGAGACCATTGTTGGATACCACCTTGAGGGGCCCTACTTGAGTTCCGAGCCCGGATATCGCGGAGCTCATCCCGCTGAATTAATGAGAGATCCGGACTGGAAGGAATTTCAACGCCAACAGGAAACCGCCGGCGGGGCCATTCGCCTCGTGACACTGGCCCCTGAACGCGTTGGTTCAGGCGAGTTTATTTTCAATGCGACGCAGTCTGGGGTCCGCATTTCGCTAGGCCACACCAACGCCAACGAAGCGCAAATTGACTCGGCAATTCGATCCGGCGCAACTTTTTGCACCCATCTTGGCAACGGCTGCCCCCAGCAGCTTCACCGACACGAAAACGTGATCCATCGCCTGCTCGCGCGGGACGAACTCATCGCCTGCTTTATCCCCGATGGAATCCACCTTCCTCCGAATGTACTTAGAAACCTCTTCCGCGCCAAACCGCCCGGTAAAGTAATTCTGACCACCGACGCCATGTCTGCAGCAGGCGCAGGCCCCGGCCGGTACCGATTGGGCCGGCTCGAACTGGAAGTGGGCGCGGACGAAATTGTTCGACTGCCAGACAGCCCGTATTTTGCGGGAAGTGCGCTACGCCTGGATCAGGGAATTGAACGGGCAGCGCTTTGGCTTGGAATTGAGCTGGAGGAAGCGCGAAAGATGGCAAGTTCCATCCCGGCCGAAGCCCTAGGATTTTCCCGTTGTTAGCCAATGACGCCCGACTAAACAAAGAAGTATTCACAACAGGTTTCGTGATTATCTGCCCAACCCGCAGTCCGATCCAAGTGAGGATCACCCCCCTTCCCCAGTATCAAAAACGATCATGTCACTCCGAATGCTCCTTATTCCCTTGCTTCTCTTGGCCGCCACGCAGGAGAGCCTTAGGGCCGCCAATCTCGCGCTCCAATCCCCCAAGGACTACCAAGTTTTCCAACGCGTAGACCGAAGCGAGGGAACCGTCCGACTCCAAGGAAAGGGCAGCAATGAATCGGACGTGTGGCAATACCGCTTTGAGGGAAGATCCGCGGAAGGCACAGACCTTCCGGGTACTTGGCGTGATTTTCCGACGCCGATGCAAAAGGACCGCTTTGACTTCTGGGTCACCGCACCGGCGGGCGGCTGGTACCACTTGGATGTTCGAGGAGTGAAGTCTGGGACGACAGCGGCCTCCGCCAGCGTAGCACATGTGGGTGTGGGTGAAGTGTTTTTGGTGGCGGGTCAATCCAACGCTGGCAATTACGGTGCTGAACCGCAGTATCTTGAGAGCGGAATGGTTTCTGGATTTGACGGCAAAGCATGGGGCCTCGCCAACGATCCGCAAAAGGGGGCGGGAGGCAAGGGCGGCAGCTTTCTGCCGGCTTTTGGTGATGCCATGGTAAAGCGCTTTCACGTTCCGGTGGGGCTGGTTCCCATTGCAATGGGCGGCACAAGCGTGCGCGAATGGCTTCCCGAAGGTGAATCCTTTGCGCAGCAAACTACGACAGGAAAAGGTGTGCGCCCGAGCGCGAACGGCCAGTGGGAAAGCACCGGCGAACTCTACGCTACCCTTGCAAACCGGCTCAGCGAACTCGGCAACAACGGCCTGCGAGCCGTGCTCTGGCATCAGGGCGAAAGCGACGCGGGACAGGCCCGAAGCGGATACCCCGTTGAGAGGCAGATTTCCGGCCAACAGTACTCGACGTTTCTCGAAACTCTGGTGAAGGCCTCCCGCAAAGCCACGGGATGGAGCCTGCCGTGGTTCTCGGCTCAAACCACCTACCATACTGAGCTGGATGCCTCCGATGCCGAATTCCGCGAGGCGCAAAGTCGCGTTTGGAAAAACGGACTCACCCTCGAAGGCCCCGACACCGACGCGCTCCGCGCAGAGTTCCGCAAGGGCGTGCATTTCAACGCGGTCGGTTTGCGCAAACATGGGGAGCTCTGGGCCGAGAAGATCGCCCCTTGGCTCGAGGGGCAGCTCGCCGCTCCACACGCCGACGGGCCGCCTACCCCAGAATACAAGCTGGTTTGGAGCGACGAGTTCGACGGAACCGCTCTGGATTCTACCAAGTGGAAGCACCGTTATCCCGGTCCCCGCAAAGATGGCTTCAACGATCCCTCGGCAGTTTCTCTGGATGGGAAGGGCCATCTAGTACTCACCTGTAGCCGCAAAGAAGGTCGGGTGCTCGTGGACATGATCTGCACTGATGGCCTTTACGCAGCCAAGTACGGATACTTCGAGGCGCGGGTTCAGTTCCAAACCCAAGAAGGATGGTGGCCCGGCTTCTGGCTGATGAGCAACTCCGTCGCGGCCCCTGATAAAGGCACCGGCGCAGTAGACGACACCGCCCGCAACGGAACGGAAGTCGACATTTTCGAATACCTACGCATCCGGGGCGACCAGATCCAGCACGCACTGCATTGGAACGGTTACGGCAAGGCACACAAAAGCTTAGGAAGCCATCCATCGGCACCCGACCTTACGCGTGGGTTTCACACGGTGGGATGCGAGTGGACGCCGGAGCATTACGTTTTCTATGTAGACGGTCGGAAAACGTTCGAGACACAGCAGTCCATTTCGCAAGTGGCGGAGTATATTATTCTGAGTGGCGAGGTCAGTTCCTGGCCCGGAGAAATCTCACGGGCAACACTGCCAGACAGCGTAATTTTCGATTACGTGCGTGTTTGGCAGAAGCCTTAGAATGGCGCACAGCGAGAGTTCGCTGTTGCATAGAAACTCTCGGACTGGTGCTCTAGAAAAATCATGACACTTTCGATCTGGACCAACAGCGCCTTCAACCCGGCCGCGACCCAACTCCTACATGAGGGCACCCGGGCTCACAAACTCATCGTCGCAAGCACCTCCAGTGCTTCGGTTTTAGTCGCCGGCGCATCGGATCCAACATTGGCTCTGGCGGACATTGCCTTCGGTCAGCCCAATCCAGCAGACTGCCTGAGCAACGCCGGACTCAAGTGGGTGGAAGTCACTTCCGCGGGATACACACGCTACGACACGCCTGAGTTTTTCGAGGCCTTCAAGAAAAAGGGGGCGGCTTTCACAAACGCCTCCGGTGTTTTCGCTGATCCCTGCGCGCAACACGTCATGGCGATGATGCTCGCGTTCGCGCGCCAAATCCTCCCGTCGCATCGCGACCAACTCACCGACCATTCCTGGCATTACGACGAGCGCCGATACCACTCCCGGCTCCTCACCGGCCAGACGGTGCTCCTATTGGGATACGGTGCGATCGGTCGGCGTCTTGCAGAATTGCTCGCCCCTTTTGGCGTAAGACTTCTTGCGCTGCGACGCCAGTCCATGGCGGTCTCGGGCGTGGAGCTCGTCCGGATGGACGAATTACCGGCGGCGTTGGCGCAGGCCAATCACGTGATAAACATCCTGCCAGAAAACGCTTTAACGCACAACTTTATAAACGCCGACCGCCTCGCTTCATTTAGGCGAGGAGCGAGGTTTTATAATGTGGGCCGCGGTACTACCGTTGATCAAACGGCGCTAGCCGCCGCCCTACGCTGCGGACAAATCGGCGATGCCTATTTGGACGTCACCGTGCCAGAGCCTCTGCCGCCGGAGCACGAGCTTTGGACGATTCCCAACTGCTATATTACTCCGCATACGGCTGGCGGGCGGCACGATCAGGATGATGCCGTGGTGCGCCATTTTCTAAACAACCTCGCCGCTTATGAAACGGGCGGCCCGCTTGAGGACCGCGTAATTTAACGCTGTCCCACGAGTTCGCTCGTTAATTTTTTGGCTCGAAGCCTACAAGGCATTCACGCCACCGAAGTTTTTCACCCGCTGAATTGTTGAACAACACTCCGTTCAGCCACGGTTTCGATTTTACGATTTTAGTAGGATTCGCCTTTTCCTAAACGCTACGTTAAGCATTTGAGAAATGAATCCCCCAAAACTACCCCTTATCAACCGAATACTGAGCTTCGCCTGTTGCACGACCCTGCTCCTTGCCTCTTCCCTCGCTGAAAATGCAACGGAGCCAAAGCCATTGCGCATCGGCATCATCGGACTAGACACGTCCCACGCAATTGCCTTCACCACAACGCTCAACAAAGGGCCAAAGAAGCCAGAGGACGCCCCAAAGATTGCCGGCGCAAGGGTTGTCGCCGCTTATCCACAGGGCAGTCGGGATATCGAAAGCAGCACAAAACGCGTGCCCGAATACACCGCGAAGGTGAAGGAAATGGGCGTTGAAATAGTAGACTCCATCGAGGCGCTGCTCAGCAAGGTGGACGCCGTACTGCTGGAATCCAATGACGGAAGGGTGCATATGGAACAACTCGCGCCTGTCCTGAAGGCGAAGAAGCCGGTGTTCATCGACAAACCCATCGCCGCCTCGCTTGCGGACACCATTCGCATTGTGAATGCCGTTAATAAGGCCGGCGTCCCCATGTTCTGCGCCTCCTCGTTACGATTCGGCGCGAACACACAGGCGGTGCGCGGCGGCTCTATCGGCAAAATACTGGCGGCGGAGACCTTCAGCCCCGCTCACTTGGAACCCACACACGCCGACCTCTACTGGTACGGAGTACACGGATGCGAAAGCCTCTATACCGTGATGGGCTCGGGTTGCAAAACCGTTAAGCGTACCGAAACGGCTGATGGCAAAATCGAGGTCACCGGCACTTGGGCCAACGGGAGCAAGGGCGTATTTCGCGAAGAAAATGGCAAGGACCGCAAAGGCTACGGCGGCAGCGCAACTGGGGTCGCGGGGCAAGCCGCCGTTGGCGCGTACGACGGATACGACGTCCTGCTTTACGCCGCGATTGACATGTTCCGCACGGGCAAAGTTCCGGTGAGTCTCGAGGAAACACTTGAACTATACGCCTTTATGGAGGCCGCCGACGAAAGCAAGCGACGCGGCGGTAAGGAAGTAGAGATTAAAGACGTGCTCGAAAAAGCACGCGCTGAAGTGGCCGCCAAGCCATAGATCAGTGAAAAATTGCTGGGGTGGCAAAACCCCAGCAATCAACAAACTCGACTACGCCATCAGACGGCTGGCAGCCGCGTCTCTAGCGGCATTTTTCAGTGCGTAAACCGAACGGATAAAAATCTGAAATTAGACTCAAACAGTCAGGCTCCCACGGATATATCTGGAACATGCTCCACCCCGGAAATTTTCGCGCGCGCCATAACGTCCCCCATACACCCGCGTATTTTATGAAAGGCGCGGTTCTTCGTCTGCTCGCCGTCTTGCTCCTTGTCGGGAGCGCCAGCGTTTGCAACGCACAAGAGCCCGAGAACTTGCTGCGTACTTGGCAGGGCATTCCCGGCTTAGAGCGCACATCCAACGGCCGACTCTATGTCAGTTGGTTCTCCGGCGGCCGCCAAGAACCCGCCGTGGAGAACACCGTTTATCTTAAACGCAGCGACGACGGTGGCCGCACGTTTTCCCAACCGCAGCCCATGGCTGGACCGTTGCACGGCAGCCGTTGTTATGATCCCACCCTTTGGCTGGATCCCACTGGGCGCCTCTGGTTCATCTTCAACCGCAGCAACCGTGAAACCGCGGAGCACGGCGTCTACGCCCGCCTCTGCGACGCCCCCGAGTCGCCTGAGCCCGTTTGGACGCCAGAATTCCGTCTCGGCTTTGACGGGGCACCGTTCAGCTTCCGCATGAACAAACCAACGGTGCTCCAAAATGGCGAATGGATCCTACCGGTGACGCATGCAAGTTCGCCGACTAAATCTTGGGGCGCAGGACCGCTGCAATTACAAGGGGCCGCAATTTCCTCCGACAAGGGAAAGACTTGGAAGCTTCACGGCGCGGTCCAAGCTCCACCGTGGGCTTTAGAAAACATGATCGTTGAGTTGCGCGACGGGCGCCTCTGGATGCTCATCCGCACAGACTCCGGCGTCTTGTGGGAAAGCCACTCCGCCGACAAGGGACTCACCTGGAGCAATGCGAAGGCTAGCAGTATCCCAAGCCCGGGTTCGCGATTCTTCATCCGTCGGCTCGCATCCGGCAATCTGCTTTTAGTAAACCATTACAAATTCAAGGGACGCAGTCACCTAACCGCCCGCCTTTCCAGCGATGACGGAGTCAACTGGAACGACGGGCTCCTCCTAGATGAACGCGCCAACGTCTCCTACCCCGACGGCGTGCAGGATAAAAACGGCCTTATCTGGATGGTCCACGACCGCGAGCGTTACGCCCAGTCGGAGGTCCTATTGAGCACGTTCCGGGAGGAAGATGTCCTCGCCGGAAAGGATGTCTCAGGCAAAGTGGGTCTGAAACAGACCATCGAGCAAATCAAGCGCCCATTGGTAGCCAGCGCAGAATTCAAAATGCTGCCGTCCGACTGGAATGCCAAGGCAGAAGCCGACGCTGTGCTGGGACGACTCGTGAACGTTACGGCTCCCGAGGTAAAAGGCGCGCACGACGCAGAGATGGCGTTTGTGGGCAATCACGCGTACGTCGTTGCGGAGGTGAATGATTTGAAGGCTGGAGAGGGGGCGGACTGGCCTTTCATTTACTCGACGCTTTCTGTAGTCAACATTTACAACCTTAAGACGGAGTCATTTATACCGATCGCAAAGGGCGAGGAAGTCTTTGAAAACGAAACGCTACCAGCGGGCTCGATTTTTGTGCCGCGGATCTTAAAGCTGAACGAGAAAACTTTGCGCTGCTTTTTTGCAAGCGAGGCTCCCGGGAAACGACAGGCCAAAACGTGGTTCCGCGACTTCGATGTCGCAACCCTCGCATTTGAAAAAGCGATTCACCCCGTGAAACTCAAAACGGCAGAGGGCACCTTCGACATGGAGCCCCAATATTTTCACGCAGACGCGGCCCGCGTAGGGTTTGAAAAACGGGCAAAGGATTTTGGACTCTACATTTTTGACTCCTTTAAAGTTTTTGGAGGAAACACATACGCCGCATTGAATAATTATCCCGGCGAACAAAACGGCCTCTCCGTGCTCAACAAAGCGCGCGACACCTTCGAGGTCCTCGGCCATTACAACGAACCTGGGACGCTCAGACTCACCGAGTCCGCTATGAACCAGTTGCCCGACGGCACGTGGATGGCAATTTGCCGTCAGGAAGGCGGCAATGCCAATTACGCCTTCACCACAAGCAAGGACGGCGTGACGTGGACCGCGGCGACGCACCTGCCCTTCGTGCCGAACGGAGCGAGCTCCAAGCCGACTTTCGACAAATTCAAGAACGTCTATTACCTTGGTTGGCAGGAGAAAACGAGAATCAACAACGTCAACCGTTCCGTGTTTAATATCGACATCTCCGTCGACGGGGAACATTGGGAACGCAAGTATCGCTTCGAGACGGAGCACTCCTTCCAGTACCCGACCTTCCGCCAACATCAGGGCAGTGTGTGGGTGTGCGTGACCCAGGGCGACACGGACTCCAGCCGCAAAGAACGCATCATGTTCGGACGCTTGGAGTAAAAATTTATGATTCAGCGCCTGCTTTCTGCCATCACAAGTCTCTATCCCGTCTGGCTCATTGGGTGCGCGGGGCTTGCCTTGGTCCATCCCCCGCTTTTTATCTGGTTCAATGGACCGTGGATCACCGTGGGGCTGGGGGTTGTGATGCTCGGCATGGGCCTAACACTGAGCGTCGCAGACTTCCAACGCCTTCTGCGCGCTCCCGGAGCGCTCGCGCTGGGCTTTCTGGCGCATTACAGCATCATGCCGCTGACGGGCTGGCTGCTCGGGCGCGCGTTACATTTGGAACCCGGCATGGCCGTCGGACTCATTCTCGTGGCGAGCTGCCCCTCGGGGACGGCTTCCAATGTGGTGAGCTACCTTGCCAAAGTCGACGTAGCGCTCGCCGTCTCGGTGACGTTGACCTCCACGCTTTTCGCCTTTGTGATGACGCCGCTGTGGTGCCAACTTTTGGCGGGGCATTACGTGCCGGTGGACGCGCTCGGGTTGTGTCTTTCCACGCTCAAGGCCGTCGTTGGACCAGTACTCATCGGTGTTCTCAGCAACTGGAAGTTCCCGGGCTTGGTGCGCAAAGTGTCGCGCTTCGGGCCGGCGGTTTCCGTCGCAGCAGTGGTCTTGATCACCGCAGGGATCGTTTCCCAAAACGCACGGGCGGTCCTCGACAACGCGGGCAAGCTCGCCCTCGCTGCGCTGCTTCTGCACGTACTCGGATTTGTGCTCGGATACGTTGTGGCTCGGGTGCTCGGTTATCCCTTGATTACGGCACGCACGGTTTCCATCGAAGTTGGGATGCAAAACGGAGGGATGGCCGCGATGCTTGCAAAGAAAAACTTCCCAATGGAACCACTTGCCGCCGTTCCTGCTGTATTCAGTGGCGTGATTCAAAACCTTCTCGGCAGCATCATTGCATCCCACTGGAGCAAGCGCCCCGTGGAGAGCGCCATGCCGCCCTCAACTCCCGAAGCCGCCAAGCACCAATGAGTCGCAATAATGTGTACTATTGGAAATGTGACCGTCCCGCCGCATTTCATGGCACGGAGGTGCGCGGCGCCCGAGAAGGGGAGATGGAGGGACAACTGCTGGAGGCGTTGCGTACGCATTTTCAGACGCAGAACGTTTCGCTAAAGCCGACGGATACGCAGGGCAATCACATCACTTGGACGGCGGTGATCGACAAGGTCCAGTTATTCATTCGCGTCGAAAACGGCCCGGAAAAGGACCAACAACTCGAGGTTGAGTCCGCCGTGATGGCGCACGTCGCAGCGCTTGGCGTGGCAGTTCCGCAGGTGGCAGCCTTCGACGTAACCCGGGCCACGACGCCATTCGCCTGGCAGGCGATGAGCCTTGTGCCCGCACAGAATCTTAACGATGCCTACAAAGCGGGAACGCTGGATGTCCGGAACATCGCCTTTGCCTTGGGCAAGACGGTTGCGCGCTGGCAGACCATTGAGCCCGATAACTTCGGGCCATTCGACATCCATTCGCTTAGGCAATCGGGCCGGCTTTCCGGGTTCCATCCGCGTTATGAGGATTACTTTCATTTGCGACTCAACGAGCATCTCGCGTTTTTGAGCAACGCCGGGTTTCTCACCCACAGCGCGTGCCTCGAAATTCAGACGACTATTGCCACGCACCAAGATCTTCTCCAACTCGAGCGCGGCTGTTTGGTGCACAAGGATCTCGCGCTCTGGAATGTACTCGGGGACGGAAGCAACATCACTGCGTTCATTGATTTTGATGACGCCATCTCCGGCGATCCAATGGACGACCTTTCACTGCTGGCATGCTTCCATGACTGTGCGTTTTTAACAGCAACGTTTGAGGGCTATGGTTCCGTTCGCGCGCTCCCTTACAATCACATGCGCCGCTTCTGGTTGCACTTGCTGCGTAACATGATCGTCAAAGCTGTCATCCGCATCGGGGCCGGCTACTTCCAGCGTGATTCTGGTTTTTTTCTAATCGGCAAGAGCGCGACGGGCGCAGAGTTGAGCCGATTCACGCTGGAGCGATTGCGGCTCGCTCTGGATGCCCTGCAATCGAACGCACCTCTTTCCATTTTATGATCCCAACTAATCCTCAAATTGGCACGTGGCTTTCCCTGGGTTCGCCAGTGGTGGCCGAGCTCGCGGCGCTTTGCGGCTTTGACTGGGCGCTGCTCGATCTGGAACACGGTTGCGATAGCGAGGCTGCCATCCCCAGCCAACTCCGAGCCATGCGTGGTTCACCGATACGCGGCATCGTACGCGTCGGGGCGCCCTATGCGGACCTCATTGCGCGGGCACTGGACTGGGGAGCGAGCGGGATCATGGTGCCACACGTGGATTCAGCCGCCGAGGCCGCTGCCCTTGTCCAAGCCGCGTATTACGCACCAAAGGGTAGGCGGGGATTTTCCCGTTCAGTGCGCGCGCACGACTACGGACTGCGAGTGCCAGAGGCTGCGCAGAAGCCTACGCTCATGGCGCAGATCGAATCGGCCGAGGCAGTCCGCAACGCTGCGGAAATCGCAAACGTCGACGGCATCGATGTGCTATTTGTGGGGCCGGCGGATTTGCAATTCGACCTCGATACACACAGCATTCCGATCCACGGAACCTACGAGGAAAGCCTTCGCGCCGTGGTTAAAGCAGCGCACTCGGCAGGCAAGGCCGCAGGAATCCTAGTGCGAGATTTGAGCGGAATCAGCCACCACCTTCAACTCGGCTTCACCTGGGTTGCCGTCGAGTCCGACGTCGCGATTTTACGCAAAGCTTATCAGCTGATTCTATCCTCTAAGTAGTTATCGATCACATCAACTTCAGTCCCATGAAACTTTCCCGTTTACTGCTTCCCCTTGCCATCTGGGCTGCGCTTCCGATTGCCGCGCACGCGCAGGATGCATCCGTGCTGAACCTCTCCCTCGAGCCGCCGCTTATCAACACCAACCCAGGGCCGGAGTACGCCGACCAGGTCCGCCCGGGAAACATGATCATCGGAATCGACCGAACGCCAAAGGGGCGCCTCTGGGCCGCCTGGGTCGGCAACGGAGACAGCCCGAACGGTTTTTTTATGCTGGGATCCAGCGACGACGGAGGCAAGACGTGGTCCAAACCGCGCGTCGTCATTGATCCCACGGATCTTCCCGGAATGCCCAACCGCCGATCTCTGGTGGGTAACCTTTGGAGCGACCCGCTGGGACGCCTCTGGTGCTTTTTCGATCAAAGCCTCGGCTACTTCGACGGGCGCGCAGGCGACTGGTACATCCGCTGCGACAATCCAGACGCAACAGAGCCCGTCTGGACCAAACCCGTGCGGTTCGCCGACGGCTGCACGCTCAACAAACCCACGGTTCTGAGCAACGGTGACTGGCTGTTGCCCGTCTCTCTTTGGACCCGCGATCGCATCGGTGTCTGGAGCGGCGCCCGCGATTTCCCTGGCGCTGAGACGTTCAAAGAGAATCACAAGGAGCTGGACGGCATACGCATGGCGAACGTCTTTGTTTCCACTGATCAGGGACAAAGCTGGACACGGCGCGGGGGCGTCGCTTTTCCGGGCACGGATTTCGATGAGCACATGATAGTCGAGCGCAAGGACGGCTCGCTTTGGATGCTTGCGCGCACCAAGAGCGGTATCAGCGAGAGCGTGTCCAGCGATCATGGCGCCACATGGAGCGCGCCGGTGGATTCCAGCATCAAGAATGTTAGCGCGCGTTTCTTCATCCGGCGCCTGAGCTCTGGAAAATTACTTTTGGTAAAAAACGGACCCGTGAGTGTCCGGCTACCCCGCCGCTCCAGCCTCACCGCATTTTTATCCGAGGACGACGGCAAGACGTGGGGCACGGGACTGCTGCTGGATGATCGCAGCGCGGTTTCCTACCCCGACGGCTTTCAGTCACCCGATGGCACCATCCACATTCTCTACGATTGGAACCGGCACACGGATGCCGAAATCCTGCTTACGAAGTTCAGGGAAGAGGACGTCACCGCGCAGAGCAAAGTGACTCGCACGCTGGTGAACAAGGCGTTCGCTCCGGTTAATCCCAAGGCGATCACTCCGGACGCCAAGTGGGCGTTGCAGGCCCAAGAGGACGCAACGCAGGACTTCAAGAGCATCCCCTACGACGGAGTGACTCCTAACAAAATGGTCTGCGACACGACTTTGCGCGCACTGCCCGACGGCTCTTGGGTGCTCTTCATTCTTGCTGGGGGCGACAAGGAGCCCTCGCCGGAGAATTACACGGGCATCACACGCAGCCTCGATCGAGGCAAAACATGGACGCCGCTGGAGCGCTTCGACGTGGGGTTCCCGAGGGAAGGCAAGACCATAGGTCAGGGGCCCACCGAGTTGATGATCCACGGGCAGCGCAGCACGTTGTTTTTCTCCACGCATTCCAAGCATTGGGCCAACGATTGGCGCTCCTGGTTTCTCACTAGTGACGACTCCTTTAAGACATGGAGCAGCCCGAGCGAAGTGCCAGGACGGCTCAAGGAGCGCACGTTTATCCGCAAACACATCGTCACGCGTGATGGGCGCATCATGCTTCCCTTCCAGCACTATATCGGGCCGGAAAACGAGCAGGAGCTACCTCCCCTGGATCGCAAGTTCACCAACCCGCGCAACGGAGTTTTAATCAGCGCAGACTCCGGCAAGACTTGGACGGAACACGGCGACATTCGACTTACCCCAAACGACAAATATTTCGGCTGGGCAGAGAACGACCTCTTCGAACGCGCGGACGGGAGCATCGTGATGATCCTCCGCGCCGACGGCCTTGGCGGAGTGCTCTACCAAGCGGTTTCCAAAGACGGAGGAAGGACTTGGCCGGAGTTTGCAAGCATCACGCAAATCCCGAATCCCGGCAGCAAGGCGACTTTGTATAATTTGGGCGGGGAGCGCGTGGCATTACTGCACAACCCCAACAGCAAGCACCGCAGTCCTATGGCATTGTGGATCAGCTTTGACGGCATGGAGACATGGCCCTACCAACGGGTGCTGCAGGAAACCTCGGTGGACGGCCCGAAGGCGGCCATGAACTATCCCGATGGCTTCGTGAGCGCAGACAAGGAGTGGCTGCATTTTGCCTTCGACGACGCCCGCCATCGTGCGGTGCATTACAGCGCAAAGCTGCCCCCGCAGAGCGCCCAGAAACAAACGAATTAATCCGAGCCTACTGCGAAACTGGAGCGGCTGGTTTCGTCGGGGTTGCTGGGGCTTTTTCCTCCGCAACCGTTTCCTTGGAAGGAGTGGCCGACGCACTGTCTTTTGGATCCTTGCCAAGCTCCGTTGCAGTGCGTTCGGTGGCTGCCGCCTGCCGCTCTAAAGCAGCAACTGTAAGTTCTCGGCTTCGGTATTCCAAACGGAACACCACGCTGCGCTCGTTAAAGACCCTAATGCTCAAAACCATGGCGGTATCATCGCCCTCTCGCTCCCAAATGGCCTCGTAGAAATCCTCTCCCGAAGAAATTTTACGAACCACCTCCGCCGCTTCTGTGGCACCCGTAATCTGGTGCATACGACTAGGTTGCCCATACAGGGCACTGACGGCATCCTGCACATTGACGGCCCACTCCAAGAAAGGCGAGAGGCTTTCAGGCTGCCGTGCCGCCACGCGGACGTAAGAACCCATCACCAAATGATCGAGATCATCTGGCGTAAGCACAGCCTCCACCCCGGCACCCAACAATTCCGCCTTGCGATGCCGCTTTCCGGAAGTCTCCAGCCATTGCCCTCGGGTGGTGACATCCATGAGAGGCGTGCCGAATTTGATGCCAAGAAAACTGTCAGGGAGATGACTGGGCAACCCCGCGCTAAAGGCGGCCGGTGGGGCAGCGGCGCTAGCAGGGGCAGCAGGCTCGCCAGTGGCGGGCGGAGCGCTAGGCGCAGCAGGTGAGACGTTCGAGGTCGAGGGGGGCAATGGGCCTGGCGTGCTCGGGGAAACACTCGGCGAAGATGGAGTTGATGGCTCGGAGCTAGCCGCGGACTTACCTGCAACCGATGCGACGCCGACTTGAGGTTTCTCCTTGGGATGCAGCGGCGCGGAATCTGCCAAAACAACGGCAGGAGCATAAGCGGAACGTGAACTCATCCAACCTATTCCAAGACCGAGAGCCAAGGTGAGAATCCCCACCGAGAGAGGCTTCTGGAAAAAATTTGGTAACGCACTTTCCTCAGGGAAGGACATTGCATGCCTGTCGGATTGGGAAAGAGCATCCACCTGGGCGGAGAGCTTTTTAATTGTCTCTTCGCGACTCGTAAGCCGTTCCAAAAGTTCAGCTTCAAGTGTATTTATTGACTCCAAAGTTCCTGAAGGTGAATGACTATGAATCTCCTCCTCCAATTTAACTCGCAAAGTGACCACCTCGGCATTTGAGTCCTGCGCTTGAGTCTTTGCTACAGCCACTTGGGTTTGCAAGTGCACCGCCTCCCCCTTTGCCGTGGCCAACTGCTTTGTGAGGGATTCGAGATCCAACTCCACTCCTTTAAGTTTGCCTTCGAGTGTAGTCCGTTCTTGGGAAAAACTTTTTTCCAGAGCTATTTTTTGAGCCGCAAACCGCTCCAACTCTCCTCTTAGCTGAGGAACTTCGGAGCCGAATTTCGCCGTCTCTTCCACCAAATTTGCACGCTCCACGGCCACAGAAAGCGCCGTCTGCAAGGCAGCCTGTTGCCCTCCAAACTGCTCCCACTCCGCCGCCAACACTTTTTCCAGATCAGCCTTCTGCTGTGCTGTGCGCTCCTGCTCCAATTTCAACTGCGCAAGCTGCTCCCCAGAACGCTCCAGCGTCTCCTTTAC
>CALQFT020000031.1 GCA_943329925.2 Opitutus sp. GAS368 | reverse complement strand
GAATGACTCTGCAAGTGCGGCTCTTCCGGGTGCGGTGTACTCGGCTGAGCCGCTTTTCGCCTGCGTGCTGAATCACGACTATCGTGATAGAAACGGCGTAGCGCACCGCGAAGTAGGGATAGATTCCTGTGCCTATAATACCAAATCTTGAAGAAAACGGGTCCTTCTCTCCCGGGACCGCGGAGCCCAGCTCCGCTTTGACGCTCCAAAAACTCAGACAGTCCTTGCGGCGCTGGGACTCCGCGCTCCCAGGTGCTGAGGTCTTTTAATCATCCATAAATCTAAAAGAGATGGTATAAATGACAACCAGAGAGAGAGGGGGAAACCTCCACCGCTAAAAAAGGAATGGGGCCGCTACGCCCCCATCAAGGACGACCGTCTAGGCCTTTGGCGCGGCGCTATAACTTCCTTCCACCCGAGCGGCCACATCCATGTAGCCGTAGTCCGCTTCGTAAAGATCCTTGAGGCAATCCATGTACTCCGTTTGGTTGCCCATGACTTCGTGGAGCAAAGCGAGCCGGTAAAGCGTGTCTTTCTTCATGGCATCCATGGAGACCATTTCCGCCACCGCTGTTTTGTATTGCTGCACAGCGAGGTCGGTCATCCCTTTTTCGGAGTAACACCGACCAAGAAAGCTAACCGCCTTCAAGCGCACATTCGGGTTTTGACGGGCCCGCTGAAGTTCGGGAATGGCTTCTGTAAATTGCCCTGCCTCCATCAACTTTTCCGCCAATTCAAAACGCAGTTGCAAGTCGGTGGGATTGCGCTCCACCCGCTTGCGCGCCTCCCCAATGTGGGCAGAATCCCGTTCCCGGCGCATTTCCAGCAATTGCTGACGATATTGTTCAGCGTCGGGATGAGCCTCGCCGCCGCTGTTAAACCACTCCTCAAACGCCGTGATGGATTGGTCTAACTGCCTGAGCCGCAAATCTGAATGCTTGCGCGCCAGCGCTGGGTCACTGCCACCAAGCAACTGCTCGCAATACGCGTACCACTGCACCGCCCCCGCCAGATCATCCGCACTCCCAGTTTGCTCCAATTTCAACTCCATCAACTGCGCAATCTGACGCACCACGTCCACGTGCTGGGGATTGGCCTCGTATTGAACGCTTAACTCAGCCAACTGCGCATCGATAGTAGCCACGTCTTTGAACGTGCGCCCCTTTTGTTCCAGTGCCGTGGCCTCGTCCTTGTCCTTAATAAGGTCCCGATAACTTTTTGCCGTCTCCCACCCACCTTGTTTCATGGTGAGATTCGCCGCAGTGTCCTTGGCTCGCTTCAGTGCCGTCAAATCTCCGGGATTTATCTCCGTAATCCGATTGAAAATCTGAAGGGCCAAGTCCGGCTTGTCGGTTGTAAAATACAATTCCCCAAGCTCATGCAACACCTTGATGTCTTTGGGGTTTCCCTTGGACAAGGTTTCCAAGGCAAACACAGCAATCTCCGGCAACCCCGCCGCAATTGCAGCCTCCTTCAACAAATGGTTTGCCGCTGGATTAAACGGGTCTGAATCCAGAATGCGCTCCGCCATGTCCATCGCCGCCACCGGATCCTTTTTCAAAGTCGCCCCTCCGCGCAAAGATACCGAGGAGAGACTGCCAAAAAGGTTACTACCCTTTTTTCCGTCTTTTTGAGCGATCGCGGCGGCCCTCAGCATTTTGCGACCGTCAAGAAAGCCGGGAACCTCCTTCAAAACATTCTGCAAGAGGGAGATCGCATAACCGTGATTTTTGAGTTCCGCAGCGCTCTTCGCTTTGAGCCAAAGCGTACGGGCTTTTTCGGGAAGCTCTTTTTCTGAGCAAATAGCCATAGGGGGTTAGCAGATTGAACTATCCTCAGAAAAAAGCCAACAAAAGCCAGTGGGAGGCCGCTTTTAGCGTTTTTGTACTCTTGCGCATTCTCTCAAAAAGCGAATTAAAATGGATCGCCCCCTCGCTGCTCTTCGCCCGGCTCCGCACTAGGAGGGGACTCAGTCTTCGCCCCGCCCCCAGCACCCTGAGCTTCTCTCGCCCGGACTAGCACGCCCTCAAGATCCGGCGCTGCAAAAGATGCCATTTTAGAGCGAATAATCTCGGCGCGAAGCACATCCCTTTCATCGGTGGCAAGTCGTTGCTGCGAGCCTTTTTGTAAATGAGCAGGCTGCGTTTCGATAAAAAGCTCGTCGATGGCGTGCCGCTGGGCGTCGCCGTAAAAGCCTAAATCACAGGCCAGCTTCGCGAAAGACAAGTGGTTGAGCGCCTCCTTTGAATTCATCGAGTACGCGTGCCTGAGGGTGCCGTAGGAGCGGCCCACATGATCCAGCAGCGTGTTGGGCTTGTTGTGAAGCAGCACCTGCCGAGCGTTTTGTTCGTGATTGATAATCTCCAAAATCACCTTATGGAGCCGATCAATGATCTCCTCCTCCTTTTCCCCGAGCGTCGTCTGATTGGATACCTGAAACAAATTGCCCAGCGCCTCAGTGCCCTCCCCGTACAAACCCCGCACCGCCAGTCCGATTTTGTTCACCGCCTGGACAATCTGGTTAATCTGCTCACTGAGCACCAACCCGGGCACATGCACCATCGCGGAGGCCCGCATGCCCGTGCCCACATTGGTAGGGCATGCCGTCAGGTAGCCCAGCTCAGAGTCAAATGCATAGTCGAGTTGCTGTTCCAATTCCGAATCCACCTTGTTGATGGCCTTAAACGCGGCGCGCAACTGCAACCCAGAACGGATCGACTGCATCCTCAGATGATCCTCCTCGTTGATCATGATCGACAAATTCTGCCGCCGATTCATCACTACCGCCGCGCCCGCCTTTTTTGCGGCGTGCTCTCGGGAAATCAGGTGGCGTTCCACCAGCAAAAGTTTGTCCACTGGCGACAAATCCTGACACGCCAGAGACACCGCATCGACCATCTCCGGCAGCGCCTCCACTTTCGGACGGATCTTCTCCAAAACCTCCACGCGCTCCGCCGCCTTGGCGCGCCCAGGAAAAGCCACCCCCGCCAGATTGCGCGCCAACCGGATCCGGCTGGTGACCACAATGTGGTGATGCGGCCCGTCCCCACGCAACCAGTCACTGCTTTTGCTTAAAATATTCCCTATAGACATAGCTCAATCCCCCCTTATTCCTCCAAGTCCAGCGCCCGAATCTTATCCCGCAACGCGGCCGCCTCCTCGTATTTTTCGTCCACTACCGCCGCGCGCAAATCGTGATGAAACTGCCTGAGCGTGTTGTCCCGCTCCTGGGTTAGACGCAGCCGTTCAGGACACTTCCCTATATGCCTGAGCCCCTTGTGCATTCCCTTGAGCAATTCCTTTAATGGCTGGGCAAAGGTTACGTAGCACACAGAGCACCCGAGTCGCCCAGTTTTCTTGAACTCCGCCTGCGTAAATCCACATTGCGGACACCGTGCTCCCTCGGAGCCCACACCGGATTCAATTTGCTGGGCGGCGCCCATGCCGAAGAGCATGTCTGCCAAGGCAAAGCCGGTGGGATCCGTGACCCCTTTTTCTTTCGAACAGGGATCACAGAGATTCACCTTCTGAATTTTACCGTCCACGATTTGCGTTAAAAAAACGCTCGCCGTTTGGGCCTTACACACATCGCACAACATGGTCAGCAGTCTTTCTGGTAAGGGAATTTAACGAGGAGAACCCTGCCTGCTACTATCGCGCAAGATCTCCCAACTTTCAAGTGCGCACCCTAAGCGAACCGAGGAAAGGCAGCCCACCATCGCCGTTTCCTTTAGAACGGGGTCCCCGTGCTATTCGCCAACTCACGGAACCGGGCGATTACCTTTTTAGTAATCGCCCCCGGTTGTCCGGTGCCAATCACACGCGTATCTAATTCAATTGCGGCGATCACTTCGGCCGCCGTGCCCGTGAGAAAACATTCATCCGCGGTGTAGACGTCGTAGCGAGTCATTTCAATTTCGCGAATCGGAACTCCCAATTCGTGGCAAATTTCAAACACCACGTCCCGAGTGATGCCACAAAGCGCCCCGGCGTAAACCGGAGGCGTGGAGATCACGCCCTTCTTGATTACGAACAAATTATCCCCTGTGCACTCAGCAATATAACCCTGCTCATTCAACATGACCCCTTCGTCGGCCCCTGCATGGGAGGCTTCGATCTTGGCCATCACGTTATTCAAATAATTCAACGACTTCACCGCTGGCAGCAAAGCCGCCGGAGCCGCCCTTCGCGTGGCGCAGGTCACCATTATCATCCCTTTTTCGTATTTCTCTACCGGATACAACTGAATTTTATCCGCGATGATAATCACCGTCGCCTTCGGGCAGCGGTCGGGGCTCAAGCCGAGGTTCCCTTTCCCTCGGGTCACTAAGAGGCGGACGTAGCCGTCCTGAAACCCGTTTTGGCGAATGGTTTCCAGTGTTGCCTCCCGCATTTCCTCCAGTGAAATTGGAATGCGCAACATGATGGCCTTCGCAGAATCCCAGAGCCGATCCAGATGCTCATCTAGGCGAAACACCCGGCCGTTATAAAAACGGATTCCTTCAAAAATACCGTCCCCATAGAGCAAGCCGTGATCAAAAACAGAAACCTTGGCTTCGGATTCCGGATAAAAAACACCATCGATGTAGACTTTCATGAGTGAGGTAAGGGGAAGGTTAAAACGGTTAAAATAAAGACGCGAAATTCAAACTGCAAAATCAATGCGCATCCAATACTTCGGGGGACGCAGGATTGCAGCCTGCGTTGCCCGCAATCAAGGGACAATCTGACCATCGCGTATCTCCAGTCGCCTGTCGCCACGCTGCGCAAGATTCGGGTCGTGGGTGACCACCACCATCGTCCGTCGCTGTTCGCGCACAAGGGTGAGCAGAAGCTCGATAATCGTCGCGCCGGTGCGAGAATCAAGGTTGCCGGTGGGTTCGTCCGCAAAAAGAAGGCTAGGCTCGTTTATCAGCGCCCGCGCAATGGCGACGCGCTGCTGCTCGCCCCCGGAAAGTTCCGCCGGCAAATGCTGCATGCGATCGGCCAATCCCACCCGCTCCAAGGCGTTCTCCGCTCGAGCCCGGGCCGCCGCATCCGGTATGCGGCCAATGTGCGAAGGCAAGAGAACGTTTTCAAAAGCCGTCAATTCCGGGAGCAAAAAGTAACCCTGAAAAACGAATCCGATCCTCTGATTTCGCCGCAAACACTCCGCCTTATCCCCCTTGGAATACAGCACTTCTCCTTCAAATGTCACGCTCCCAGCCTCCGGCTTCTCCAAGCCCGCCAGCGTGTAGAGCAACGTCGTTTTCCCCGCCCCGGACGCCCCGACTAAAAATACCGTCTCCCCATGGGCAATGTCTAAGTTGATGTCTCGAAGAACTTCCACGGTGCGCCGCCCGATGCGATACGATCGGCGCAGCTGAGATGCAGACAAGTGAAATGGTGCGTCCATGAATTAGCTACAGCTTGCAGCGAATCCCGCCACTCTTCAACACCCCAAAATCAATGGGTGGCCGAACAAGGCAGGAAGCCGCTCAGGACTATCTTTTTAAAGAATTTAACGCATCAGGCTAGGTACACTTTGCGTATGGAAGATTTTACAGCCAAACTCTCTATTGATTCTCCGAGCAAACTTCGAGATTTGAGTTTAGTTTGTGTTCGCAAACGCTCGGATCGAGATGCACATAAAATTCCCCATGAAATTCCCCCTCCTTTTCAGTGTGTTTTTGAGCTCCCTTGCTTTCGCCCAAGACACCAAGCCCCTCGCCTCCCCCGATCTGAAATCCCCACTCTCCGGCGATTGGGTGATGCGCCAGGGTACGTGGGAGATTAAAGACGGCGAATTGACCGCAGCGGAACTACCCGAGCAAAAACACGCGGCGGTCTTGTGGCACCAACTCGCCTTGCAAACCGGCGCGGTGGAGTGCGAGTTCCAATTCAGCGGAGCCAAAGGCTTCTTACTCGGCTGCGACGGCGACAAGCACGTGGGGCGCATCGTGATAACCAATAAGGAAATTCGTTTGCTGGACGATTCCACCGAAGTGAAAGGAAAGACGCCATCCACGCTTTTGGCCTCCGCCAAGCTGGATCTCAAAACGGACCAGTGGCACAAATTGCGTTACGAATGGAACGGGGAGCGCATGGCGGCGACGCTGGACGGCACCGGCGTTGAGGCGACAAACGCCAACCTTGGTTTAAAGAAATCGCGCTGGTGGTTTGCCGTGAGTGGCGCCTCAATAAAGATCCGCGCAGTGAAGGTGTTCGGCGTTCAGCCTTAAACAAGTCATCAAGAGCCAGACGCCACGCAGGAACCTCCCCTCGCCCCATGTTTAATTTAATGCAGATTATCTGCAACTAACCCCCTATGACCTGGAGAAAGCTACCCTTCATTTTAAGCGCCATATGTCTGGCCTTAACGCACTCTGTTTACGCGGCTCCAGCGAGGCCCAATATACTTTGGCTCGTGAGCGAAGATAACAATCCGTTTCTCGGATGTTACGGGGATCCCCTAGCCCACACTCCGACCCTCGACAAACTTTCCAAAGAAGGCGTCACCTACGAACGCTGCTTCGCTCAACCCGTATGCGCCCCTTCCAGATTCGCGCTCATCACAGGGATGTTCGCCGTCTCCTGCGGTCCAGCCGAACATATGCGCGCCTCGGGTAAAATCCCAGCCTGGCTCACCGGCTTCCCTATTTTACTTAAGAATGCGGGGTATTACGTCACCAATAACGCAAAAACAGATTACAATTCTCCCATCATTCCGGCGGATACTTGGAACGAAAGCAGCAAGAATGCGCACTACCTAAAAAAGACGGATCCTGCACAACCCTTTTTCTCGGTTTTCAATCATGAAGTGACCCATGAAAGTTGCCTGTTTCCAGAGAAAGGTCCGGAGCTGACAATCCCGCCCATGGATCCCGCTAAGGTGCGGATTCCGCCCTATCAACCTGACACTCCCGAGATCCGAGCGGACTGGGCGCGTTATTATGATTGCCTGTCTGCTCTGGACAATCAGATCGCTTCAAAATTGAGCGATCTCGAAAAAGCGGGCCTATCAGAGGATACAATCATTTTCTATTATGGAGACAACGGCGGGGTGCTACCTCGCAGCAAACGTTGCTTGCAACAGAGCGGAACCCACGTGCCGCTAATTGTCTACTATCCTCCGAAATGGAGGCATCTGGCCCCGGCTGCCCCCGGGACGCGCATTAGTGATCCGGTCAGTTTTGTGGATTTTGCGCCGACAGTCCTTTCCCTGGCAGGGATCAAGGCGCCGGATTACATGCAAGGCCGAGCGTTTGCCGGCCCGGCTAAGGCTGCGGCGAATGAGTTTGTGTTCTGCACGCGGGATCGCATGGACGAGAGGTACGACATGGTCCGCTCAGTGATGGATAAGCGGTGGTTGTACATTCATAATTACCGCCCCGATTTGCCGTACGTCCAGCCACTGGCTTATCAGTTTCAAGCGCGCGGTTATCAGTCGTGGGCCAAAGTTGCGAGGGAAGGAAAGCTTACCAAAGCAACCTCGATGTTCTGGGGCGAAAAACCCACGGAAGAGCTCTACGACATGAATGAGGATCCGGACAATGTTCGGAATCTTGCGGGTGTGCCGGAGCACGCAGTGGTCCTCACTAGGCTGAGGGCGGCGCTGCGCACGCATACATTGGCGGTGATTGACAACGGATTTGTGCCTGAGGGTTCGGCCCTTGAGGGGTACGAGGCTTCACGCGCGGCAGGCGCTTTTCCCTTGGAACGAACCTTCGACCTCGCAAATCTGGCTTCGGAACGAAGAGTGGAAAACCTCCCGAAATTGGTGGAGGCGATGGAAGATCCAAGCGAACCGATCCGCTGGTGGGCGGCGCAAGGATGTGGGATGTTGAGGGAGAAAGCGGGGCCTGCGGAGGCCTCTTTGTTAAAGCACCTGCAGGATCCATCCGGGGCGGTTCGGGTGGCCGCAGCTGAGTCGCTGGTTTATTTGGGCCAGCCCGAGGTGGCGTTGCCCGTGCTCGAAGCGATCCTAGGCGATCGGGACAACAACGGTTTCGCCTTGCAGGCGGCAAATGTCTTGGCGCGTCTGGGTGAAAAAGCACGCCCTTCGCTGCCGAAAATGAAGCAGTTGCTGGCCGGATTTGAGGAGAAAATGAGCAGCAAACCGGCCGATCGCTATGGCCCGCGTTATCCTCGAGATATCACCAAAAAGACGGTTGCAATTCTGGAGGGAGACATCCAGCCGTTGCTTTATCCAGCCAACATCTCGAGTAATTAAATTTAGTATGAAAACGCTAAGCGCCGCCCTTTCAGTTTTGTTGCTATGGACCGCAACTTTAGGGGCTGCTGAGTCCCCCAAGAAACCGAACATTATTTTCATCCTCACCGATGATTTGGGTTGGACGGATCTTGGTTGCTTTGGAAGTCACTACTACGAAACACCCCATATTGACCGACTGGCTTCCCAAGGGATGCGCTTCACCGACGGATACGCCGCTTGCACGGTGTGCTCCCCCTCCAGAGCCTGCGTCCTCACAGGCCAATACCCGGCCCGGTTGCATGTAACCGACTGGATTGCCGGACACAACCGGCCCTTCGCAAAAATGCGCATCCCTGATTGGACGATGCGTCTGCTGCCCGAACTCCCGAATCTGGCAAAAGAGTTGAAGTCCATAGGGTACGCGACGGCAAGTATTGGAAAATGGCATTTGGGGCCG
The DNA here is from genome assembly GCA_943329925.2 of Opitutus sp. GAS368. Classification (GTDB taxonomy): domain Bacteria; phylum Verrucomicrobiota; class Verrucomicrobiia; order Chthoniobacterales; family Chthoniobacteraceae; genus Chth-196. The sequence continues at coordinate 17,692 of CALQFT020000031.1, read as the reverse complement.
AAGGAATCCTGGCCGGACAAAGTCGGGTTTGATCTCAACGTCGCAGGCACGCATGCAGGCCAGCCTCCAAACTATTTTTCTCCGTATAAAATAGAGACGCTCCAGGACGAAAAAGATGGCGAATTTCTCAGCGACCGCCTCACGGACGAAGCGTTGAAATTCATCGACGCCAACAAGGCCCGGCCCTTTTTCCTTTATTTGCCACATTACGCGGTGCACACCCCGCTCATGGCCAAGCCCACTGTGGTGGAAAAGTACAAGGCAAAGTCAGATCCCACCGGTGCCCATAAAAACCCCGTATACGCGGCACTTTTGGAAAGTGTGGACGCGAGCGTGGGGCGCTTGATGGCGAAGTTAGATGAGTTGAAGCTTAGCGAAAACACCATCGTCGTATTCACCTCGGATAACGGCGGACTGATCGGATCAACTTCCAATGTGCCACTACGGGTGGGGAAAGGTTCGGCGTATGAGGGCGGCGTGCGAGTGCCTTTGATCGTGAAATGGCCGGGGGTCACCCGCGCCGGTTCCACAACCAGCACACCGGTAATCGGAGCGGATTTCTTCCCCACCTTTTTAGCAGCAAACGGTCTGCAAACGCCGCAAGGACACGCCGTGGATGGGGAAAATCTGGCGCCTGTTTTGCGCGAATCCGGCGGATTGAAGCGGGATGCACTTTACTGGCATTACCCGCATTATCACCCCGGCGGTGCGACTCCCCATGGTGCGATTCGGGAGGGAGACTGGCGATTGGTCGAGTTTTTTGAGGACAACCATGTGGAGCTTTACAATCTCAAAGACGACATCGCTGAAACGCGGGATGAGTCAAAAAACAAACCCGATAAGGCGGCTGAATTGACCAAAAAACTCCATGCATGGAGGCAATCCGTGGGAGCCCAGATGCCAACGCCCAATCCGGACTTCGATCAGGAGAAGGATGCTGCGAAGAAAAAAGGGAAGGCGGCTCCGCAATTGGGTCCCGCGAAGTAGTCCTCGCCTCGAAGTGCGGCGGCGAAAGGACACACGCTCCCCGGCATTCCACGAACTGACAATTTCCGAACCGGAAGCCGGAAATAAGTAAAGCGCCGGCGCTTACTTTCGACACCGCTACGCTGGAATCGCTACGGCGTTCTTTGCGGTGTGTGGATGTCTTGGGAGCCAAAAGCCGAGTAATCCCCGCGTCCAAGGTCGTCGGCAAGAATGACAATAATGTTGGGCTTCTTGTCGGCTGCGCTGGAAATTTGAGCCAGACCAAAGAGACAGCTGAAAAGGAGGAAGGGGGATTTCATCAGACTTTTTTGAGAATAGCTGAAGCTACTCATTTATCCCCATTTTTTGAAGTGCCTCACGCCTCATGCTCGCACATGTGAAAGTCGCGTGAGATTCATTTTTTGCGCTCTATCCTCCAGCAAGTTCGCGGCCGATCACGGCTAGGCAAGAGGAGACTACAAGGTTTCCGTCACGGACAAAAGCCACTCCTGCAGCATGCCGTAAAATTGCATTTGAAACATGGCGAGCCGCTCCGGTCCCTCACCGCCAGTGCCCTCCTCCAGTTGCTCGTCCGAAAAGTGGTATTTCGCCGCCAGAGAAAGCCTCGCTTGGTTGATCGCATGAATCCAAGCCGGAGCGCTCTCTTGGGGTATCTCCAGCTTAAAGCTTCGCTGCCCTTCAGGGCAGATCTTTTGGCAATCTTCCTCGACGCGATCCCGATTCATTTGAAAATGTGCCTCCAGATCCGGTCGCACAAACTCTGCCCAATCCGCGTCGGCTTCCGGTTGCCGTCCCTCGGTGAGACTAGGGAAGAGACGTGACTCAGATTTCGGCTCCGGGGATCCGACTTGGGGAAGATCACGGATCAGGGAGACCAAAAAATCATCCAATCCACCAAGTAACACAGATCCGTCTTCGTTGGTTTGGAATAACAGTCTCTGACTCATACGCTTTGCTCCAAGGTTGCCAGCAAAAGATAAGCATGAAGCTGCTGAACGTATAATTCGCCCCGCTCCCGGTTCCCCGACCACACAATGGAACGCCCCTTTTTGTGAACCTCCCACATGTGCTTTTCAGCTTTAGCCTGCGAAAACTCGAATATCTTCACAAAGACTTTTACCACATAATTCATCAAATTGACCGGATCATTGTGGACCACCACATTCCACGGTTGGTCTAATTCAACGCTTTGATCTAACTCCGGCAGAGCAACGCTTCCATTACTCGGGGGAGCTTCGTTGAGAATTAATATATGAAGAATATTTCGCATGGCTTGAAAGCGGAAAAAGGGGAATGCAGGCCGAGAGTCCCCATGGGCCTCTAGTGTTACGCATTTCCGGTTTACTCTGCGGGTGGCGCCACGTTAATTGCGTCGATAAGCTGCCGGAATCGCCCAAAGTTTTTGTGAGCAGGCACAAAAACCAAACGGGGAAAATTGGCGAGTTCGGGCTCATTTTGTTCTTCAGGGAGCGCCACTGTTTGCTCCAAGACATTGTTGCCCACAATATCGTGGAAACGCCCGCGCAATTCGCTCAAAGCCGAATCCGCCAAGGCGTAATTCATCCGAATAACCAAGCGATCGCCTACCCAACGGTAAGAACGGAAGTTGCGATAAAATTGCTCAATTTCCGAAATAGCGTCTTCAAGATGATCCGTGACCTTAAACAGATGAAAATCCTCCGAGGAAACCAGCCCCAATTTTAATAAGTATTCTGCAAGGAAGCTATTCCACGTACGCCAATAAGTGCCATTGGGTTTGTCCACCATCACAACGGGCAAGATCCGCGCTTTTCCCGTTTGCATTAAAGTTAAAACTTCAAATGCCTCATCCATGGTTCCAAAGCCACCCGGGAACAAAACGACTGCATGGGACTCTTTTACGAAATTCAGTTTCCGAGTGAAAAAGTAGTTAAAGTTTACCAGCTTGGAATCGCCCTCAATGGTCTCGTTCGCCCGCTGTTCAAATGGAAGTCGGATGTTTAACCCGAAAGAGGATTCTCTCCCTGCCCCCTTTTGTGCAGCCCCCATGATTCCCTCGCCACCCCCTGTAATGATCATGTAACCGAGTTCCCTGATGCGCGTCGCGAAGGCTTCCGCCGCTTGAAACTCCTCTTCCTGGGGGTCTGTCCTTGCGGATCCAAACACCACCACCTTGCGCCGATCCCGATAGGGGGCGAAAACTCGAGAGCCCGCCCTCATCTCACGTAAAGAACGATTGAAAAGTTTAAGATCCGCCAAGGGGGTTTTGTCCCGGCCCAATTTGAGGGCGGTGATCATGAGCTCCGAGATGAGCCCTCTAGTTTTCTCATCAACGCCCCATTCCTCGACCAATGTAGCGATACGACGGTCAAACTCTGGATCGCCGCAGGATCTCGTCGATTTGATGGGCAGGGCGTGAATGCCACCTCCGGTAAAGTCTTGCACAATGTTGAAAAGGGGGGATGAGGATGTGCGGGGACGCCTAAAGCCTTCAATGTCTGGAACACCGAGCCTCTGACAGAATTTCCGCGATCTCCATTCTATCTCAACGCGGACGAGCTCTCAATGCCCAACTCGAAATCAGTCCTACCAACATTCAACTTACAAAAATACCCCTCCCAAAACTTTGACGTAGACCCCAGCGGTGCTATGTTGGTGCTAGCGAACCCCTGTAACCCCTTCTCGTTAAGGAGTGCACCCGTTAGGACTTGAACCTAAAACCTTCTGATTCGTAGTCAGATGCTCTATCCAATTGAGCTACGGGTGCCTTTACGAAGGACAAAGAATATATCCGGTTTGGTTGGGGGATGCAATCATTCTGTTAAAAAAAGCAGTAAAGACGCAATTCGCTCGGGACTCCTTGGGCGTTTGCCAAATGTTCCAAGCGAGGCTCCTCGCCATCCCCTCAACTTTTTTCTGGAAGCTCTAGATCGCCTCGTAACGGCCCGGAACAGGAAGAGGATAAGCGCCATCCGCATCGGGAGAGATGGGCGGTTCGTCGTTTAGCGAGGTGATCGGCTTCACGAAGGCCTTGGTCGAATTGAAAGCCTCGTCCCATTCGATTTTTTTCCCAGAATACCCCGCCATACGCCCCATGATGGCCGTCATACAACTCAAGGCACCGCGCTCGGCTTCGTTGTAAGGCTGATCGTTGACAATCGCATTAAACAAGTCGTCGTGTTCGAGTTGATAGGGGTTCACAACCGGTTTCTCCGGTTCGTACTTCCACGCGTTGGGACCCGTGATGGAGAAGATATTGCGCTCATTGATCATTTCAATGGATCCCAAGGTGCCGTGAGCACATTCAGCCACATAATTGAAGCAGCCCGGGATCTGCCGGTTCTGGGCAAACAAACGGGTGCCGTCAGCGTACTCATATTCGATGGCAAAATGATCAAATAAGCTTCCCGAATCTTTCCCTCTGCGCACCTCCGCGCCGGCAACGCCCATGGCCCGAACCGGATACATTTCCTTAATCCAGTTGATCACGTCGATGTTGTGCAACCCCATGTCCAAATGGATGTCACCACACTGCCAGGAGAAATAAAACTGGTTGTGAAGTTGGTATTCCAACTCATTCCACGCAGGGTTCCTCGGCAGCATCGCCCTCGCCGTGCCCATATTCCAGAAAGTTCTGGCATAGGTAAACTGCCCCAGAGCGCCGTCTTGGATCCGACGGACCGCCTCGCGATAGCCCAACTTGTGGCGGCGCTGCAACCCGACGCCAACTTTCAAGTTCTTGCGCTTAGCCTCTGCGGCGGCGGCAAGCACCTGCCGGATGCCGGGCGCATCAATGGCCACCGGCTTCTCCATAAAAACGTGTTTTCCCTGGCGCACCGCTTCTTCAAACATCGGCGGGCGAAACACGCAGGGTGAGGCCAAGATAACCACATCACAGGCCGCAATGGCCTTCTTGTAACCCTCAAACCCGAGGAACACCCGATCCGGGGGGACATCCACGGCGTTAGGATGCTGGGCCTTGAGGGCCGTCAGAGCCCCGTCGACCTTTTCCTGAAAGAGTTCGGCCATGGCCACCAACTGCACTTGCTTGCCAGTACTGAGGGCCTGATTGGCAGCACCGGTTCCACGGCCGCCGCCGCCCACCAACGCCAGCTTTATGGGCCCCCCACCGCTAGCCGCATGGACGTTGCGGACAGAGGAGAGCGAGGCCGCGAGGGCACCGCCGGCGAGGGCGCTTTGTTGAAGGAAATTCCGACGGGAGATTGGGGAGTTCATCTTCTAGAGGAGGGAGAGTTTGATATAGGGCTGGTTTGCAAGGCTAACTGATTACGGGCAAGTAAACCCACGAGAGGCTTATTTCAATAGTCTTAACCTGAGCAAAAAAAGATGCTCCCTATTTCGCAATTGCCCAGAATTGAATGCGGCGAATGTTACAAATAGCACTGCCGGACCTCGCGACTTCCCTTAGATAAGATCCTCCACTAACATCAGCCACAGGTCACAGATTTCCCCATGAACCAAATTCAAACACCCGATTCGACACCGTGGTCGCGCATTGCGCAACGCCCTCAATATCAAGAGTTACTGCGCTCAAAAAGAGCATTCATTCTCCCGGCGAGCCTCTTCTTTGTCGCCTATTACTTTGCACTTCCAATCCTCGTGGGATGGTGGCCGGAAATGATGAAGAAGCCGGTGTTCGGTCCGGTGAACGCTGCGTATTTGTTCGCGCTGTCTGAGTTTTTTATGGCGTGGACCATCGCATACATTTACGTCCAAAAGGCGGGGAAATGGGACGAACAAGCTCGCCAAATTTTGGCTGAAGAATCTTCCAAGCCCTCGAATCATTAACCGCTCACGCTCCCTTATTTTCTTCTTTTACTTAACCCCTTCCCTCCTATGACTCCTGCCATTTGGATGTTTCTCGCCTTCGTCGTTGCGACGCTGGGCATCACTGTCTGGGCCGCCAAACGCAACACTGGGGCGAGCGCCTACTTCGCCGCCGGCCGCAGCATCACCGGTTGGCAAAACGGACTGGCCGTTGCCGGGGATTACATGAGCGCTGCAAGTTTCCTCGGGATTTCGGGCATGATCGCCCTGTATGGATTCGACGGCTTCATGTACTCGGTGGGCTGGCTAGTCGCCTACCTCACCGTCTTGTTGGTCGTTGCTGAACCGCTTCGCAACGCAGGGAAGTACACGATGGCCGATTTGCTGGCGTACCGACTCAGCCCGCGTCCGGTGCGCGCGATGGCCTCGCTGAGCACCATCACGGTTTCGACGTTTTATATGGTGGCGCAAATGATCGGGGCGGGGGCGTTGGTGAAATTGCTTTTGAAAGACATCTCATGGATCACGACTAACACAGCCATCGTCGGGGTGGGCGTGATGATGGTGGTGTACGTGGTATTCGGCGGAATGCTGGCGACCACTTGGGTGCAGATCATCAAGGCCATTTTATTGATGACGGGGACCATTTTCCTAAGTGCGCTGGTCATGAAGCACTTCGGGTTTAGCTTTGAGCGGTTTTTTGACGCTGTATCCCACATCACTTACTTGGACTCAAAAACCAAACTGGAGGTGACCCGAAACTTTCTAGAGCCGGGAATGAAATTTGGCGACGCCGCCACTGGGGGGATAGGCAAGTGGGATCTGGTGTCTTTGGGAATCGCGCTGCTCTTCGGGACGGCCGGACTGCCCCATATTCTTGTTCGGTTTTATACAGTGCCGGATGCCAAGACGGCGCGCGTCTCGGTGGTATGGGCGATGGTCATCATTGGTTGCTTCTACATTTTGACAACCTTCCTTGGCTTTGGTGCGGCAACAATTATCCGGCCGGACCATATCGTGACGGACAACATGGCGGCGCCTCAATTGGCAGAAACCTTGGGCGGGCCGCTATTTTTTGCGTTCATCAGCGCGGTGGCGTTTGCGACGATTTTGGCGGTGGTGGCGGGGCTCACGATTAGCGCCAGCGCCTCGTTTGCGCACGACTTTTACTCCAACGTGATCCATCACGGAAAAGAGACGGATCCCAACAGCGAAGTGCGCGTGGCGCGGATCACCGCGTTTGTTGTGGGCGGAGTGTCGATATTCCTGGCCATTCAGCTGCAAACGGTAAATGTCGCGTTTCTGGTCGGACTGGCCTTCGCTGTGGCGGCGAGTGCGAACCTGCCGGTGATCGTGCTGTCGATTTTTTGGAAGCGCTTTAGCACGACAGGGGCGGTGGCTGGCCTTTCTGTTGGGTTACTGGCGAGCATCGTTCTTATTTTGGTCAGTCCCAGCCTCATGGGGATAGATCCGCCGGAAGTTTTGGGGACGAAAAGGCATCTTATCCAGATGAACGCGCTGTTTCCTCTCACCAATCCTGGAATCCTAAGTATTCCGATTGGATTTCTCGCGGCTATTCTGGGGTCTCTAATGCGCCCCGAACCGGAGGCGGAAGCCAAGTTTGAAGAGCTTCAAGTTCGCGCTCAGACCGGCTTGGGTGCCGAAACGGCGAGCTCGCATTAAGCAACTCCGCGACCATCGAGGCGACGCATCGGCGACGCTTGCCCCAGTCACCCAACGAAAGGAAAAACGTGTTCACTCCCCTGCCCTTGCGACCATCGCTACTCCTATTGGCCGTAGCCTGTGCTTTACCGAGTTTGTCGGTAGCCGCAGAACCGCTCAAGCTTCCCCTTTGGCCGGGAGACGCCCCCGTTGGAAATGGCGCATTTGCCCCGTCCCAGTCGGGGCTCACGGTCCATTTGGCTGAAAATCCGAACGGTGCAGCGATGGTCATCTGCCCAGGAGGCGGCTACGGAGGGCTCGTCACAGGCGCCGAGGGCCACGGAATTGCCGCATGGCTCAACACCCACGGCATCACCGGCATCGTCCTTGAGTACCGCCTGCCCAAGGGCAATTCCTTTCTGCCGCTGGCCGATGCGCAGAGGGCCTTGCGCACCGTGCGTTCTCACGCCGTAGAATGGAAAATCAACCCCGCAAAGATCGGCATTATCGGCTTTTCGGCGGGAGGCCATCTTGCGTCCACGGCCGGGACGCATTTCGACGCCGGTAACCCGGAAGCGAGCGAGCCCATCGAGCGCGTATCCTGCCGCCCGGATTTCATGGTGCTGGTGTATCCGGTGGTGACTATGGGCCCTGGGACGCACGCGGGTTCTCGTAAAAATCTTTTGGGAGAGAATCCCTCGCCTGAAGCCGTTCTGAATTTTTCCAACGAAACGAAGATCACAGCCAACACTCCGCCAGCGTTTCTGGCGCACGCAGCCGACGACAAAGCCGTACCACTGGCGAACAGCGCGAATTTTCACGCGGCGCTTCAGTCGGCCAAGGTACCATCGAAATTCTTGGAGTTGCCCAGTGGCGGCCACGGGCTCAACGGTTATAAAGGACCGATGTGGGACCGCTGGCAGACCGAATCCCTAGAGTGGCTCGGGCAAATTGGGATGACCTCCACCCGCTAGCGAACGACTAAGGCGTCGGCCCAAGCGGCGAAGCCATTCAAAGGCAAGATACACCACAGGGGTCGTGTACAGGGTGACCACCTGGGAAAGCGCCAACCCGCCCACAAGCGCTATGCCCAGAGGGCGTCGCAATTCGGCCCCCACGCCGCTGGCCAAGGCAAGCGGCAAGCTCCCGAACAAGGCCGCCAACGTGGTCATGGTAATCGGCCGAAAACGCGAGACGCACGCCTCATAAATAGCATCCTCCGGAAGCATCCCCCGCTCCCGAACCGCCTCCAACGCAAAATCGACCATCAAGATGCCGTTCTTTTTAACGATACCCATCAAAAGAATGATCCCGATAAAAGAGACCAGCGAGAGATCCTGCCCGCAAGCAGACAAAGCCAGAAGCGCCCCCAACCCAGCGGAGGGCAGTGTGGAAAGAATGGTCAGCGGGTGAATGAGGCTTTCATACAAAATCCCCAAGACAAGGTAGACGGCGAGCAAAGCCCATAAAGTGAGGGTCGGCAGAGTGGAAAGCGACGCTTGGAACATCTGGGCGGTGCCTTGGAAGCTGCCTTGAATAATTTCCGGCAAACCGATGGCCTCGACCGCCGCAATCACCTTCTCGGTCGCCTCTCCCAACGAGGCTCCCGGCGCTAGGTTGAAGGACACCGTCACGGCGGGAAACTGGCCCTGATGGTTGACGGAAAGCTGCGCGCTGCCCAACTCAAACGTCGCAATGCTCGCAAGCCGGATCAGTTTGCCCCCCTGAGAGCGGACATACACTTTTTGGAGGCCCGAAGGATCCTGAAGGGCGTCGACCTCGGACTCTAAAACGACTTTATTTTGATTATACCGGTTATAAATGGTGGCGATTTGACGCTGTCCGAAGGCGTCGTAGAGTGCGGAATCTACCTCTGCGATAGTGACTCCCACACTGGCAGCCGCGGCGCGATCCACCTTCACAGAAACGCGCAGACCACCGTTTTGCTGATCGCTGGTGACGTCGCGCAATTCGGGCAGTTTGCGCAGTGCGCCGAGGACCTTTGGCGCTGCGGCTTTGAGCTCTTCAAGATCCGAGGAACGCAGAGAATATTGGTACTGCGCTTTTGAATGACGACCGGAAACCCTTACGTCCTGCATGGCTTGCATGAAGACGCGGGCGCCGCCGATTTGCCCGGTTTTTTTCCTGAGCCGTGCAATGACAACCTCGGCCCCGTCGCGGCCTTGATCCAAGGGCTTCAACGCCACAAAAAGCCGTCCAGAGTTGCCGGCGCCTCCCATGGTGGAACTGCCTAAAAAGCTGCTGACGGTATCCACCGCGGGATCTTCCATGACGAGCAGCGTCGCCTTTTCTTGAATTCGCGCCATGGCGTCAAAGGAAATATCCTGGGCTCCCTCGACGATCCCCGAGAGCATCCCTGTGTCCTGTTGCGGGAAAAAGCCCTTGGGTACCCGACCATACATCCAAACCGTGCTGGCGATGGTGGCGGCCGTCACAAAAAGCATGAGCAGCGAGTGACGCAACACCCAACGCAGCGAGCGGGCATACAATGAGACGGCGCCCTCCAGAAGGCGTTCAATCCCCCGCTCCAAACGATTTGAGGCTCGCTGCGGAACGTGCGCCCCGAGCATTTTTGCACACAGACAGGGCGTGAGTGTGAGCGATATAATCGCTGAAATAAGCACCGCCATACTCAGTGTCACGGCGAACTCGTGAAACAAGCGCCCGATCAACCCGCCTAAAAAGAGCAGTGGAATGAAAACCGCAATTAAAGAGACCGTGATGGAAACCACGGTAAATCCGATTTGGCGAGATCCCTTCAAGGCGGCCTGCAAAGGCGATTCCCCGGCCTCCAGATGGCGGAAAATATTTTCAATGACCACAATGGCGTCATCGACAACAAAGCCGACCGAGATGGTCAAAGCCATGAGCGAAAGGTTATCGAGACTATAACCGAGGAGGTACATTCCGCCAAAAGTACCAGCGAGGGAAAGCGGCACGGTGATGGAGGCGATCAGGGTGGGCCGCACTCGGCGCAAAAACAAAAAGATAACCAAGGTGACAAGGATCACGCTGATAAGCATGGAGAATTGGACCTCATCCACGGCTGCACGGATCGTCTGGGTTCGGTCGCTGAGGATTTGCAATTTGACCGTGGGAGGCAGCCAGTTTTGCAGTTGCGGCAAGAGCATTTTAACACCCTCGACGGTCTCAATCACATTGGCGTCCGCCTGTTTGTAAACCGAAATAAGAATCGCTGGAGTGCCCCGCGCCCAGCCGGCAACCTTTGTGTTTTCGACGCTCTCGAAGACGTCGCCAAGGTTGCGCAGTGGAATGGGCACGCCGTCACGCTGCGCCACAATAATGGCGCCGTAATCCACAGCGGCGCTGAGTTGATCGCCGCTCTCCAACGAGTACGTCAGAAGATCGCCCTCCAGGCTTCCCTTGGGCAAACGAGCGGTAGACAGCGAAATCGCCGCGCGGACATCTTCCATCCCAAGCCCGCTCATGGCCAAGGCCTCAGGGCGAATTCGAATTCGCACCGCGGGCTTGGATGAACCGCTCACATTAGCCTGGCTCACTCCACTAACCTGACTCAGCCGCTGTCCTACCAGAGAATCCCCATACTCAAAAAGCTTGGTCAGGGGGAGCAAGTCCGAGGTGAGCGCCAGAATGAGAATTGGCGAATCCGCCGGGTTGACAGTGCGCGAAGTGGGCGGATAGGGCAAAGTTCCGGGCAAGTCAGCGCGTGCAGCGCTCACTGCAGCGCGGACGTCCTTGAGCGCTCCAGCGATTTTACGGCTCAATTCAAACTGCAATACCACACTGACGGCACCGGCCGTACTGACGGAGGTCATCTCTAAAACGCCGGGGATTTGTCCTAATTGGCGCTCTAACGGCGCGGCCACCGTCGCCGCCATTGTGGCCGGGTCGCCCCCTGGCAAAGCCGCGCTTATCTGCACGACGGGAAAATCCACCTTAGGTAAGGGCGCTACCGGTAGAAAATGGTAGGCGACGGTCCCCAGCAGAAGAAGACCCGCCGCCAACAGAGACGTCCCCACCGGGCGCCTGATAAACGGCTCGGATAGGTTCACGAGGCGACGAGTGTTTGTGCCGTGGCGGGCATTCCCTTAGCCGGGTTTGGGGCAGATCCCCAGCGGCGGGAGAGGCGGTTTAACCACAAATAAATAACTGGAGTGGTGTAAAGCGTCAGGAATTGAGACACCAACAAACCTCCAACAATGGTAACACCCAAGGGCCTTCGAAGTTCGGACCCAGTGCCATTTTCAAATAATAAAGGCAATGCCCCAAGCAATGCGGCAGCGCTGGTCATCAAGATTGGTCGAAGGCGAAGCAGGCACGCTTTAAAAATGGATTCCTCTGCAGAAAGTCCGAGCTCCCGCTCCGCTTCCAAAGCGAAATCAATCATCATAATCGCATTCTTTTTGACGATACCGATAAGCAGAATGATTCCAATGATCCCGATGAGATCCAAATCCATTTTCGCCACAAATAGCGCCAAAAGCGCGCCTACTCCCGCAGATGGTAAAGACGACAAAATAGTAATCGGATGTATGTAGCTCTCATACAACACTCCAAGCACGATATAAATCACCACCACCGACGCCACCAACAGCCAAGGAGTACTCGAAAGCGAGGCGCGGAACTCCGCCGCGCTGCCCGTAAATTCCGTCGCGACAGCCTCAGGCAATCCGATCTCGCGCTTGACGGCTTCAATGGCGCTCACGCCTTCACTGAGGGAAGAACCGGGCGCCAAATTAAAGGAAATCGTGACTGAGGGAAACTGGCCCTGATGCTGCAATGCAAGTGGAGCGGGCACCATTCGCAAGGAGGCAAAAGTATTTAGCGGCACGAGGTTTCCTGTGCTGGATTTCACAAAAATCTTTTCCAGCGATTGGACCTCTTTTTGAAATGCAGGATCCACTTCCAGTACCACGCGGTACTGGTTGAGTTGGGTGAAAATCACAGAGACCTGACGTTGCCCGAAGGCATCGTAGAGGGTGTCGTCGATGGCCTGCGTCTGAACATTGAGCCGCTGTGCTTTGTCCCGGTCCACGTCGACGCGCACCTGCAGGCCTCCGATTTGCTGGTCGGAAGTGACATCCGCGAGTTCCGGGCGAGTGAGCAGCGCCTGTTGCAAAAGTTTCGCCCAGCGGTCGAGTTCTTCGTCGTCCACCGCCTGAAGGCTGTATTGGTACTGCGTGCGGCTGACTCGGCTGTCTAGGCGCAGATCCTGCACCGCCTGCATGAGCAAGCTGATCCCCGGTAATTCGGCCGTCATCCCCCGCAAACGGGTCATCACTTCGGCCACACCCGCACGCCGCTGTGGCTTAGGCTTGAGTGCGATGTAGAGCCTGCCAGTGTTGCCCGACGGATTCACCTGACCACCACCCACCAGCGAGGCGACGCTGGCCACATCAGGATCCCGCTCCAGCAACTCCACCACCTGGGCCTGCTGGCGGACCATTTCCTTGAAAGAAATCGTCGGGGAAGCCTCCGTGATCCCCAGAATCAGACCCGTATCCTGTTGAGGAAGGAGTCCCTTGGGAATCGCCTGATAGAGGAAGATCGTTGCCACAAAGGTCGCAAGCGTCACCCACAAAGTGAAGGTCTGATGCCTCAGCACCCAACGCAAACCGGCCTCATACGCGGCGAGTATTCCGTCGAAAAACCGCTCAGTGAGCCGATACCAATAGCCGTGCTCCTGGGGTCGGTCGGCCTGCAACATACGGGCGCACATCATCGGGGTTAGGGTCAAGGAGACCACGGCGGAAACCCCCACCGCGGCGGTGAGCGTCAGCGCGAACTCCCGAAACAAGCGCCCCACCATGCCGCTCATAAAAAGCAAGGGAATGAAAACCGCCACCAGCGAGACACTCAGGGAGATCACCGTGAACCCTATTTGCCTGGAGCCTTTGAGCGCCGCCTCCAACGGAGATTCCCCAGCCTCGAGGTAGCGCACAATGTTTTCGATCATGACGATTGCATCATCCACCACAAACCCCGTGGAGATGGTCAGCGCCATGAGGGAAAGGTTGTTTAAACTAAAGCCCGAGAGCGCCATGATCCCGAAAGTCCCCATCACGGCCAAGGGCAGCGCCACCCCCGGAATCACCGTGGCCCAGAATTTGCGCAGGAATAGGAAAATGACCACCACCACGAGCACCGAGGCCAGCAGCAAGGTGAATTGCACGTCCCGTACCGAGGCGCGAATGGTTTCAGTACGGTCGTTGAGAATTGCCACCCGCACCGAAGGCGGGATGCTGCTGCGCAACTGGGGAAGCAGCGCTTTAATTCGATCAGCGGTGGCGATGATGTTGGCACCGGGTTGGCGCAAAATATCCACCACCACAGATGGCTTGGCCCCCACCCAGGCGCCTTGCCTGTTGTTTTCCACGTGATCGATCACGTCCCCCACATCGCTTAGACGCACTGGGGCGCCGTTACGATAGGCGATAACCATGGGGCGAAAGCCGGCCGCATTGGAGATTTGGTCGTTGGTCTGGATGGCCAGCGACTGGCGTTTTCCGTCAAACCCGCCCTTGGGTGTATTGACGTTGGAAGATAGAATTGCGTTACGCACATCCTCTAGACTGAGACCGGCACTGGCCAGCGCCGCAGGATTAAGTCGAATGCGCACGGCGGGCTTTTGGCTACCTTGGATGGTCACCAACCCCACGCCGCTGACCTGACTGAGCTTCTGGGCTAGGACGGTATCCGCGAAGTCGTTGACCTGCTCCAAAGGGAGCACCTCGGAGGAAACCACCAACGTGAGAATGGGCGGATCCGCTGGGTTGACCTTGCTGAATACTGGCGGGGAGGGAAGGTTGCGAGGGAGAACCCCGCCGGCGACGTTTATCGCCGCTTGCACATCCTGCGAAGCGGCATCGATATCACGGTCCAATCCAAACTGAAGCGTGATGGTGGAGTAGCCGAAAGCACTCACCGAAGTCATCGCCTGCAACCCGCTGATTTGCCCAAACTGTCGCTCCAGAGGTGTAGTTACCGAAGAAGCCATCACCTCCGGAGCGGCTCCGGGATAGCCGGTGCGGATTTCCAAGGTGGGAAAATCAATCGCCGGCAGGGCAGATACCGGAAGGAACGCGTAACCAAGCATTCCAAGAAGCACCATCCCGACCATCAGCAGGGCCGTGGCCACGGGACGCCGGATAAATACCTCGGAGAAGTTCACGGCTGCCTCTTGGAGGGTGCAGCGGAAGCCTCCGAGTTGAGAGGCTCAGGAACGCGGGCGCTCCCCTGCCCCTCCGCAAGAGGCTTGGAATCCACACTCCGGCCCCCGCTATTAGCGAGATCTTTGGGAGAGGACTTCTTTCCACCAGGTTCCATGACACGCACCTTGGAGCCTGGTTGCAGTCGGAACTGACCGTCCAGCACGATGCGCTCTCCAGGCTGGAGGCCGGAATCCACCAAAGCGAGACCATCCTCGATACGCGCCACTTTCAGGGAACGTAATTCAGCTTCGCTGGCCGCGTTGAGTACGAACAGAAAAGTTCCAGATGGACCGTATTGCACGGCTTGCGCCGGAACGACCGTGGCCGCCTTACGAATGGCCACGCGCAATCGCACATTCACGAACTGACCAGGCCAAAGTTTGAGATCCTCATTGGGGAAGGTTGCCTTCAGGCGAATCGTCCCAGTGCTCGGGTCGATCTGATTGTCTATCACCGCGAGACTTCCCTCCGCAAGCGACGTGCTATTATCCCGCGCCACGGCGACGACCTGTAGCGGGGCTTTGTCGGATTCGCTACGGATCAATTCGAGTTGTTGTTCGGGTAAGGTAAAAACAACGGAGACTGGGCGCATTTGGGTAATGACCACCAACCCGGTGGAGTCTTGCGCACGGACAACATTCCCTGCGTCCACCAACCGAATCCCGGCGCGACCGCTTATAGGCGAGAGCACCGAGGCATAGCCCAACTGAACCGCGGCTGCCTCAATGGCTGCGTCATCCGCGCGAAGCGTGGCCTCCAACTGGTCCACGAGCGCCTTCTGGGTATCGGCCTTCTGGGCGGTGCCTGCCTTGTCCGCGAGCAAAGCCAGATCCCGCACCAGATCCCGCTGGGCGTTACTCAAAAGCGCTTCATCCTGCTTGCGGCGCGCCATCGCCTGATCCCAAGCCGCCTGCAACGGACGCGGATCAATCTGAGCTAGAAGCTGCCCCGCATGCACTTCCATCCCCTCGGCAAAGTAAACCTTATCCAGTTGGCCGTCCACTCGGGGACGAACCGTCACGGTGTTAAAGCCCTGCACATTGCCCAAGCCATTCAGAAAAAGAGAAACATCCTTACTCTCCACTATTCCGGCAACCACAGGCACGGGCGGCGCCCCCTCGGCAAACTTCCCTCCAGCAGAGACGGGATTTGAAGCACCTGAACGAAGCTTCTCGAACTGCAAACGGAAACCGTCTAGGGCGAAGGCAACCGGCGCCTTATCGCGGAAAAACCAGACGGCTAAGCCGCAGGCCAATATCACCACAAACAAAAGAAGTTTCTTCATCCAAATTAAAACTATCAGCGATAAGTGATAATCGCTCTTTTTAAGAATGCTTAGGATATTGAATGCCTTTCGTCCTCAAAGAGCGATAAAGATGCAGTTCCAGACACATCACAGACACAAAAAAAGCGCGGACTCGAAAAAGCCGCGCCTTTTTGAAACTGAAAGAAAGTTAGCCCAGAGTTTAGAGCAGTGCGTCCAGTTTGGCAGTTAACGAAGATTTGGAAGCTGCACCCACCACGGTTTCCACTGGTTCGCCATTTTTGAAAAAGAGCAAAGCAGGAATGGAGGAGATGCGATAGCGGGCGGCAAGGGCCTGACAATCATCGACATTCACTTTAGCAACCTTCGCTTGTCCAACCTTGGCATCCGCAATTTCATCAATGACCGGACCGAGCATGCGGCAGGGCCCGCACCAAGGAGCCCAAAAATCCACCAAAACGGGCACTGTGGAGTGAATGATTTCGGAGTCGAAATTGGACTCGGTGATAGTAATTACGTTTGAGCTTGCCATAAGTTATTGAAAATCAGCTTACTTTATCGAAGTGTAGGTCAGGAATGTGCTGGCCGCTGAGAGTAATGCGACAACAGCCGCCGTAATCGTCAACCAGCGATCCAGACCGCCAGAACCGCCCTCTTGGGCAACCTCTTCCTCGACTTCCCCTACCAGATCGAAATCGGAAACTGCGGGAGGTTTGGGAGCAAATACCTTCCGCGCCGGAACGGTCGCTCCTTCCGAATACACCGTGGCTGGAACCGGCGGGGTCGAGCCGGGAACGGGAGCCTTTATGAGTGGCGTCGTCGCCTTGGGAGGCGCAACGGTGGTAACCCTCGGACCGCCGGAGGGCGCCGCACCAGACTGCAGCCGGACAGTAGCCTTGGGTAAATTGTCTTGCCCAGAGTCGACGTTGGCGGCTGAGAGCGTGACGGTCTTGGCAACGGGAGCCACCGTCAAAGGAGGAGCCCCCGGAGCTTTGGGTGGTGTTAAAGAAGGAAGCCCGGGAGCGGAAGGCGCCGCCGACTTTAACGGAACAGTCTGTGTACCCTCCACAGAGGAAGCCACGGTAGGCGGCGTCAGCGCCGTAGGGCGAACCGGAGCGGGAGGGGCTGCATGCAGGGGCGCAGTCACAGGCAATGCTGAAGCAGGCGCTCGCGGGGGAGCTGGAGGAGCACCTCCCCCCATCGGGATTGGTGGCCGAGCCAAAGGAGGCCCAGCGATGGGAGCCAACGCGGGCGGAGGGGCAACAGGGGCAACAGGGGCAACAGGGGCAATCGGAGCAGGCGCTAAGGGAGCGGGAGCTGCTGCCACGGGAGCTGCTGCAGCGGGCGGCTGGGGCGCGATCTGTTGCACGGGGGCTGCCATCAGCGCGGCAGGCTGCGCATCAAGCACTTTAACCAATGAGATGGGTTGGGGTGCTGAGATTGGTTCAGGCATACGCTGAACTGCAGCAGGCGGAGGTAAAGGTAAAGGTGCCGCCTTTGGCAAAACCGGTGTAACCATTGGAGGAGGCGCAACCGCAATGACCGCCGGCGGCGGGGTCGAAGCAACTGGGGCAGGTGGCGCCACAGAAGTCGGCACTCCTGGACTAGCCACCAAGCGAACCGTCTCTTGTCTCGCGGAAACTACCCCGGGTTGGGAGCCGGACTGAACCACTTGAGCGGAGGTTAAACGCACCGTCACCTTAGATGGAGAGCCACTCGCAGGCGTCGGAGCGACGGGCAACGCTCTAATTAAGGCTGGCGCAGCCGCCACAATTGGAGGGCGCAGCGCGGAAGGCGT
>CALQFT020000030.1 GCA_943329925.2 Opitutus sp. GAS368 | reverse complement strand
GAAATCATGTCGCAGACCAAGGCCGAGTTGCAGCACGCGCTGCCCTTCGCAATGGAGCCAGTGGTATTTAACTATGCAATCAACGAACGGGGCACATTTGCGGAGCTCATCCCGGGCGCCGACGCCCTGATGCCTCCGAGTTACTACGCGCTCACGGTCCCCTCGCTGGTGCGCCAAGACCGACTCTCGCTAACCCCGACACGTCGAGCGGAGTTGGATCGCCTCGGCGCGGCGGCACGTTCCCGACCGGAGTTTGGAGGGACAGTTCAAGCCCTTTTTGATGCTCTGCTTCCAAAGGGCACGGCCTCATCATCAGACAAAGCTTCCTTACACAATCAACTCATCGAAAACGGCTTCGACAAGCCCCAACACGAGCGCATCAGAGTGGATTTGCGCGAAGGCCGCATCGGTCTGGCTCAGAACCGCCTCCGAGCAGACACACGCATTGAAGACGTGGCAGATTCGGATCTTTTCGACACAACCCCCTGGTTTGAAAACGGAGGTGGTGATGCAGCACTTGAGGCAGAGGGCCTCGCCTCCCTCGCCCGAGGGGAAGTCGCGGTGGTCACTTTAGCGGCAGGCGCGGGCTCCCGTTGGACCCAAGGCGCAGGGGTGTGCAAGGCGCTGCATCCATTTTGTAAATTCGACGGGCGCCATCGTACCTTCGTCGAATTGCACCTCGCCAAGTCCCGCAAAACCGCTCAACGCAGCGGAACTCCCCTGCCCCACGTTTTCACCACAAGCTACCTCACCCACGACCCCATCTCAGCTTTTCTGGATGCCGCAAACCATTACGGCCACGACGGACCACTTGAACTTTCTAACGGACGAAGCGTCGGGCTGCGGATGATTCCAACCGTGCGCGACTTGCGATTTCTGTGGGAAGAAATGCCCCAGCAAACACTCGACGTCCAGCAGCAGAAAATGCGCGATAGCCTCCGCACTGCACTTTGCCACTGGGCCGAGTCTCAAGGTGAAGCCTCCGACTACACCGACAATTTGGCGCTACAGTGCATGCATCCAGTGGGCCACTTTTTTGAGCTGCCAAATCTTTTTCGAAACGGAGTCCTCGCGCGACTAATACGCTCACAGCCTGCGCTTAAAACACTTATATTGCACAACATCGACACTTGCGGTGTAAATGTTGACCCAACCCTTCTCGCGCATCATCACCGCTCCGGAGCCGCCCTGAATTTCGAGGTCATCGCACGCAGACTCGAGGATCGCGGTGGTGGACTTGCCCGTGTTAACGGCGTGCCCCGCATTGTCGAGGGCCTTGCCATGCCCCGCGAAGAAGATGAGTTCCGACTGCGTTATTACAACACGATGACGACTTGGATTGACCTAGATCGCCTGCTCGCCGTTTTTGATCTTTCCCGTGCAGAAATCTTGGCCCAAGACGACACACTAATCTCTGCCGCCCTGCGCAAAACCGCAGCGCTCCTTCCTACTTACGTCACCATCAAGGAGGTTAAAAAGCGCTGGGGGCACGGTCAGGAGGACATCTTCCCCGTGGCACAATTCGAAAAACTGTGGAGCGACCTCTCCAGCCTCCCAGACCTGCGGTGCGGATACCTCATCGTGCCCCGTTTGCGAGGGCAACAGCTCAAGGATCAGGCCCAGCTTGACGGCTGGCTTCGCGACGGCTCGGCTTCGTTCGTGGACAGTCTCTGCACTTGGAGTTAACAGTCCCCATCAACAGCCATGCACCCCGCCCTGAACCTCCCCCAATCGCGTGAAGCCGAACTCATCGGCCTGCGAGCGCTCTCCGCCACACTGCCCAATATCGATTCTGCAGTCGCTGAGATTGCTCGTCGCAGTGCAGAGCTGACCCTTCCAATGGGTACCATCCACGTGATCAGCGACATACACGGGGAGGATCGCAAATTACGGCATGTCATCAACAACGCCTCTGGAACACTAAGGCCCCTTGTGGAGCGCCTGCTCAAGCACCGTCTGCCAGAGCAGGAATTCGAGGAATTGATGACGCTCATTTTTTACCCAGCTGAAGTTGTTGAACGGCTCCACGCTGTGTTGACAACCAGAGAAGAAAAAACGGCATACGCACGACGCACCCTCGGTCCGCTTTTTGAAGTGGTACGCGACCTCGCGTCACGACGCAGCCTCAAAGACGCCATACGTGTTTTTCCGGCGGAGTACCGAGATCTGCTAACTGAGATTTTGCACGCACCCTCGGCGGATCGGGAGCGCGGCTACGTGGACGCCATCACCGCAGCATTGGTGGAGCGGGATCGTGTGCTTCACGTGATCCATCTCACGGGGCGGGTCATCCGCAATCTGGCGATCGACGAGATTGTAATCGCCGGGGACTGCTGGGACCGTGGCCCGCGCGGAGACAAGGTCGTGGACTATCTGATGCAGCAACCCAATGTCGCCTTTGTGTGGGGAAACCACGACATGGCATGGCTTGGGGCGTGTCTCGGACACGAGACGCTGATCTGCCATGTCCTCCGCATCTCACTGCGGTACAGGAGACTTGCGCAATTGGAGGAGGGCTACGGTATACCAGTGCAACCTCTGGAGGTGCTAGTGAGGAAAGCCTACGCTGAGGATCCAGCGCACACCTTTATTCCAAAGCTGGACGGTTCTCGGGAACGCATCACAATCGCCAGGATGCAGAAGGCAGTCGCCATCATGCAGTTCAAACTGGAAGGCCAGCTTCTCGAGAGGCATCCAGAATGGGACATGGATGACCGCCGGTTGCTGCATCGCATTCAGTCCGATGGAACCATCGAGCTCGATGGGATACGTTACCCACTTAACGACACCTTTTTCCCGACCCTTGATCCACTAAATCCCTACGCACTTTCAACCGATGAGCAGCATTGCTTGGACCGTTTGCGCGGTTCCTTCCGAGCGAGCAAAACGCTCTGGCAGCAGATGCGATGGATGGTAACCCACGGAGCGATGTACCTGCGTCGCGAGGAAAACCTGATTTTTCACGGCTGCATTCCAGTGGATAAAGAAGGCAATTTTCTTTCGATGATGATCGGACATAAGCCGTTTGCTGGGAAGCATATGATGGATGAGATAGAAGCAGTAGTCTACCGCTTGCTCGACGCTCCGGACACCGACGGACTCGACCTGCTTTGGTATCTCTGGAGCGGTCCGCGTTCACCTCTTTTTGGGAAGGACAAAATCACCACATTTGAGCGAGACTGGATCGAGGATGCAGCAACACATCACGAGACAAAGAACCCGTATTTTGCGCTTATCCACGAGGCATGGTTTTGTGAAAAAGTACTCACCGAATTCAATGTGGATCCGGCTGTGGGACTGATTGTTAACGGCCATGTGCCGGTGAAACTGGAGAAAGGCGAATCCCCTTTAAAGCGTTGCGGCAAAGCAATCACTATCGACGGCGCTTTTTCAGAGGCCTACGGCGACCATGGATACACACTCGTGATTGAACCGCACGGCACGCTGCTGGCACTCCACCACCATTTTGAGTCTGTTGAGGCGGCGATCCTGCGCGGGGGCGAAATAATCCCAACCATCACACCGGTGCGCACATGGAAGTCAGCCAAGCGCGTTGGGGACAGCATGCGCGGCGAGGAGTTGAGGCAATCCATCGGATACTTGGAACGTCTGATTGAAGCCTACCAATCCAACGATATTCCACAGCGCAATGGAGTGTAAAAGTTGGAAGCCACGGAGCCCAAACTTTTACCATTCCTTCACAATTCAAAGTGGAGATTCACACGTTTCCCTTACAAACGTCGGGTACAGTGCTCCTGAAACATAGTTTCATATGAAACCACGAGCCCGCACAAACACCATCCAAAGAACGTGTTCCGATAATATTTCCAAGCTGGCAGTCGCACTCCCGTTTTTACTTGGAATACTTCGCTGGAACGCTTCAGCACTGGCGCAAGACTTGCCGCCAGAGATTCGAATCCACGGGATGCAATTGGTACAGACAAACCCAACCCCTCCAGTAAAGGGTCTTCCAGCGGTGAGCGATGGGAACAACCGCCCGTTTCAGGCTTCGGTTTTTGAGGCCTTCGCACCGAAGATTGGCGTGCGTTGGGACGAGCGATTTCTTTACGTCGAAAGCGATGGATTGCCAGCCCATCCGATGATGGCCGGGATCACGAACTGGCAACAACACGTCCCCATCCCGCAGCGTTACACGGGAACCAATGCCTGGCGCATTCCGCTGTTCCCAGTGCCAGCCGCAGCGACGGTCAGCATCAAGGGACGTTTTTTGCGTGGAGCCATCGCGCTGGCCGCTAATGGAGTTCCCATTTTCAACCCGCAAAATAACCGGGGCGAGGTCTCCGCCGAAATCGGAGAACTCGACAAGTGGGGCGGCCATTGCGGGCGCGCGGACGACTATCATTATCACGCAGCACCGCTCCATCTCCAAAACACGGTTGGTCCCGGAAAACCCATCGCCTTCGCTCTGGATGGTTACGCGATCTACGGTTTGAAGGAGCCCGACGGCAGTAAACCCGTGGGCATGGATGCCTTCAACGGCCATTCCTCCGCTGCGATCGGATACCATTATCATGCTTCGACGCAATACCCTTACGTCAACGGTGGCTTTCATGGAGAGGTCGTTGAGCGCGAGGGACAGGTAGATCCACAACCCAGCGGCCAGCCCATCCGTGGCGCATTGCCTCCCCTGCGCGGAGCAACAATCACGAGCCTCGAATCGAGTGGAAAAGAGGCCCACACATTGACTTACCAACTCAACGGAGAACAGCGCTCCATCACTTATGCGCCTAACGCCGAGGGTGGTTACATCTTTGACTTTCAAGACGGCAAAGGTGGATCCTCACGTCAGACATTTTCACGAGGACGCGGCGGTGGGGATGGAAACCGTCCCGAAGGCCCACCTCCCAACGCTCGCCAACCGGACCCCAACCGCCCCCGCTCAGGCCCGCCACAAGCAGGACCACAAGCGAGGCAGCCTGCCACGCCGCTGCCAAGTGCCCCCAATTCAAGCGGCTTCGTACTGCGCAGTTCGGAGGTGAGCAACGGAGGCATGCTGCCGGTCGAATACACGGGCGACGGCGCGGGTTCCACCCTGCCACTTGAGTGGAGCGGCGCCCCCGCTGGGACAAAGACTTTCGCGCTGCTCATGCACCACCTAGATCCGGCGGGAATAACCAAATGGTACTGGATATTATACAACCTGCCGGCAACCGTAATGAGCCTTCCAAAAAACGTGACAGGCCAAGGCGTCCTGGGAAGCAGCTTCCAAGGGCGTGCGGGATATCAACCGCCGCACTCCAAAGGACCTGGAGCGAAAACATACGTGCTCACTCTTTACGCACTCTCCAGCGCGTTGGACATTCGCGGCCCAGCTGACGCAGTGAACTACGACACGATGATTGCCGCGATGCGTGGCAAAGTACTCGCGAGCACCGACTTGAACGTCGTCTATAACCGCACTGGGGCAGGCGTTGAGCCTCGACAGGGCCCCCCACCACGGGACGGCCCAAGGCCCAACAATTAACCTGACCTCCCCTCGCCCTTCGCGGAAATGTCTCATTTTTAACAAATACCGCCACGAGCACGCTTTTTAAAACGCTCCACGTCCAGACGAAAAAAGCGTGCGGGGAACGAAAGGTAAATTCCGACCCGGTGTGGCGTGCCCTGATCGGATTGGCTTTTAAAATTCGGATGCGCAGGGTTATCCTTGAGGCCATGGCCACGCAACGCATGGATGACTCTGATTCCGAAACAGATTCCTCGTTGTTCCCAATGACGCTGCCGCTCATTGTTCTCGGGGATTGTTACCATTTTCCGGGATGTGACATGCCGCTGAGAATTTTTGATGAAACTTATCAGTCCATGTTTGATCGCGCTATGGAGACAAACAGAATGTGTGCGGTTGGAGGCACCTCTGAGACAGGCTCAATTTTTCCGGTGGTAACGGCCGGTTCGCTGCGCAGGCTTGGTTCCGTGCAGGAAGGGCCGGCCGATGTTATTATCCACGGTTTAATGCGGATGCGGGTCCTTGGGTTGAACCAACTCAAGCCTTATCCCATTATTCGGGCGGAGCCGATACTCTCGGGGGTTGTCAAGTTGGAGCACTTTGAGAAATGGCAGGAACGCCTAGCGGATCTTTTAGAGGCGCGCGGGCAAGAGTGGGACGATCCGTTCTCGCGTATAGCGCGGTGGGTGCGCCGAATGGAGGATCCCACCACCATTTGTGACGTGGTCGGCTTTCACTTGACGAAGGATCGCCAGGCCCAGCGGCGTTTGCTCTTGGAGGAAAACACAGCGGAGCGTATGGAACTGCTCTGCAGTTGCCTCTAACCGCTGACTGGGCTCATCGCAGGACGGGGCGGCGGGCGCACATATAATGCTGATTAAGCGCGAGAGTGCAAAAAGTACCTGATACCAAATCTTGAAGAAAACTGGTCCTTCTCTCCCAGGTGCTGAGGTCTTTTAATCATCCATAAACCTAAAAGAGATAGTCTTACAGATGCTCTTTCGAAATGGACGGTGAACTTGGGTTAAGCCATCGGCCAAGTTCTTCTTTGCTCGTGCCGCGTGCCCGACCACGATTTCAAACAAGCGGACACCAAGCCTTCACCGAGGAAAATGCAGAGGCTCGCTCAATGTGCGACGTAATGGTGCACCTCGAAGCCCTCGTGCTTTTCCACGACGCTTTCGAAGCGAAATAAATGTTCGAACTTTGGGAAGAAAGTATCTCCAAGAGGCTCGGCATCCACGACGCTCAAATAAAGATCCGTACACTTGGGCAATGCTTGTTCATAGATCTGCGCCCCTCCGATAATCCAAACAGGGGCAGGCGCATATTGCTCTGAATTAAGTCGTTCAACAGAGGGAATCACTTCTACTCCCGGCGCTTCAAAGCACGAGGAAACAACAACGTTGCGCCGTCCAGGGAGCGGCTTGCCAAGGCTTTGAAACGTCTTGCGCCCCATCACCACCACGCCCCCCAAGGTGGCTCGTTTAAACCAACGAAAATCCTCCGGCAAATGCCACGGAATTCCCCCGTTCAATCCAATCACTCGGTTTCGGGCCATCGCGGCAATTGCTTTCATCGCTCAAATGGCTGCTTCAGACGGAGATGGCCGCGCGAATTGCCGGGTGTGGATCGTAGCCTTCCAAAGTGAAATCCGAGTATTGAAATGCCTGAATCTCGCGAACTTCAGGGTTTAAAGTCATCTTAGGCAGAGCGCGGATCTCTCTCGAAAGCTGAAGGTTAGCCTGATCGATATGATTGTTGTACAGGTGCAAATCACCGAAGGTATGTACAAAATCACCAGGTTTGAGGTCGCAGATTTGCGCCACCATCAGGGTCAGAAGCGCATAGGAGGCGATGTTAAAAGGCACGCCTAGAAACAGATCCGCACTTCGCTGATACAACTGGCAACTGAGACGACCATCCGCGACGTAGAATTGATAAAGCGCGTGGCAGGGAGGCAAAGCCATCAGGTGCAATTCCCCGGGATTCCACGCAGTGACGATGTGGCGGCGACTGTCTGGGTCGGAGCGCAGGCGTGAGATGAGTTCGGTGATTTGGTTGATGGAGCGTCCATCGGTAGCGCGCCAGTCGGTCCATTGGGCACCGTAGACGCGGCCGAGATTGCCCTCGGCATCGGCCCACTCGTCCCAGATGGTCACGCCCGCGGCATGAAGCGGGGCGAGCGTGGTTTCGCCGCGTAAAAACCAAAGCAGTTCGTGGATGACGCTTTTTAGGTGGACCTTTTTGGTCGTCACTAGAGGAAAGCCTTCGGCGAGATCAAAGCGGGTTTGGGCCCCGAAAACCGAGCGTGTGCCGGTGCCGGTACGGTCCTGTTTCGGATGGCCTTTCTCCAAAACGAGGCGAAGGAGTTCGTGGTACTGTCGCATAAAATAAGGGGGTTGAACGTTGGGCCGCTTATGCAAACTCCAGCGGGGTTTGAGAGGCTGGCAGGAATCCACGGCGGACTAGTTCTACCCGAAACCGGTTCAACCCTGCCAACTCATTGGAACCCAATTCAAACCGGATATGGCGGCTAAGATATTCAAGGGCCAGCGCCGAACCAAACTCCAGTTCGCCTGCAGCGATTTCCGGGATGCGGGCCATCCCTGCGCGGGCCAGCATACGAAAGGCGTCCGCCACACCGGGCACATCGGGCAAACCGCGCCTCAACACCCAAACGGCGTACACAAAGGGCAGCCCCGTCCACGCCGTCCACGCCTCCCCCAAGTCCCAGAAACTCATCCCACTGGCGTGCTGTAGACGCTGTGCAATCGCTTGATTCCCAATCCAAAGCCGCCCCTCATCAGAAGCCGGTTCCCGCCCGGGTTGGGCCTCCATCAAGGGCAAATCCAACCCCAGAGCACCTTTTGCGAGCACTTGAAAAAGGTGGATTGAAGTCAGCGACGCAGGATCCCCCAATACCCCGCGCAATTGCGCCAAAGGTCTCTCATGCGCCACATACACGCTGTACACCGGACCGTCGCTCGCAATGGCCACGCCATTGACCGCGACGTACTCCTCGGGCGCACGCAGCAACTCGAAAACTGGAACCAATGCAGCGTCCAACTCCCCTGCCCGCAATGCCTGCGCAAGAACACGAGGATGAGCCAACTGTACCCCGTCCAAACCGCAAATCAGTGGACGACTGTTCAAGTACTGCACGCACCCGATACGAAGCCCGTCTAGCGCTTCAAAAGTGCTCATGTGCTCGCTCCCTCGAGCGCGGGAGTCTCCGCAGAGGGTGCGGCAACCGGCAACCGGTTGTACTTCGTGTCCCGCGGAACAGGATCCCGGCCGGCCTCGCGAATCGCCTTTTCAAACGCCTCCTGCTTTTGAGCGATGGGTGTCTTGGCGCCGGCCATGTGGAAGATTTTTTCCTCCATGATGGTGCCGTGCAAATCATCAACCCCGTAGTTGAGCGCCAGAGAGGCCAGTGGCAGCCCGAAGCTGATCCAATACGCGGTGATATGGTCAAAGTTGTCCAAGAAGATCCGGCTCACGGCCAGGGTGCGAAGTTCGTCAATAGCGGTCGTCGGGGGGATGTGCGCCATGTCGGTGGTCTCCGGGACGAAGGCGAAGGGAATGAACGCCGTAAAACCCTTGGTGCGGTCCTGCAGTTCCCGAAGTTGGCGCAGGTGGTCGACCCGCTGTTCGAGTGTCTCAACGTGCCCGAAAAGCATGGTCGCGGTGCTTGGCATCCCCATGCCGTGCCAGATTTCGTGAACCTCCAGCCACTCTTCGGCGCTTTCTTTCCCGCGGCAAATCCGATCACGAACCCCCGCATCAAAAATTTCAGCACCGCCACCAGTGAGTGCGCCCAGCCCCGCGTTACGCAGCAGTTGAAGCGTTTCGAGGAGTGGTTTTTTGAAAATACGTTCCGCAAGATGGCGGACTTCAATCGCGGTAAACGCTTTCAAGAAAAGGTGCTTATCCAAGGTGCGCAAGGTTCCAAGCAAGTCGAGGTACCACTGCGCAGGGAGATTCGGATGGAGGCCGCCCACCATGTGAACTTCGTTGATCCCGTGTGCCAAACCGTGACGAACTTTTTCTGCAATCTGTTCGATGGAAAGTTCAAAAGCATGAGGATCACGTTTCTTGGCACCGAAAGCGCAGAACTGACAGTTGAGAATACAGTGATTGGAATAGTTAACGTAAAGATTGCGAATGAAGGTGGCGACATTGCCGTTTTTACGTTCCCGCAAAACATTTGCTATGGTTCCCAACGCATTCACATCGTTGTGCTTGAACAACGTGAGCGCCTCCTCCTCCAAAATGCGCTCCCCAGCCACGACTTTGTCGTAAATCGAACGCAATGCGCCGGGTAAAAGCCGCGTAGCCACTAAGTGAGTAAAGTGCACAGGGAAGCTTAAGCAGCCACGACACGCATTTCAATCTGAAGTCAAAAACTCGCTTGGAGAAACAAAGCCATTACTCGCGCGAAAGCTTCGCCTGGGATCAGCGAGTCACCAGCAGGGCTGGCATTCTCAATTCAAAACGCCCGGCATCAAACGCAGTCCACCTTCAAAAAAAAGGCGCGGAACGCCGAAACGTCCCGCGCCAAAATTGTCACCAAGAGGCTGAGGCCTACTGGTATGAGGCCTGTGTGCCCTTCAGATTGCGCTTTGCAATCCAAGGCATGAGCGCACGAAGTTCGGCGCCCGTTTTCTCAATCGGATGCGCTTCGCCAGCAGCCAACAAAGCGTTGTAGTCCTTGTAGCCGCCTTCGTATTCCGCGACCCAGCCCTGCGCGAACTTGCCGGATTGAATGTCCTTGAGGACTTCCTGCATGCGCTTTTTGGTGTCGGCGTCGATGATCTTTGGCCCGATGGTCACGTCGCCCCACTTGGCGGTTTCGGAGATAGAGAAACGCATGCCAGCGATGCCCGCTTCGTTCATCAAGTCGACGATCAACTTGAGTTCGTGCAAGCACTCAAAGTACGCCATTTCAGGCGAATAGCCAGCTTCCACCAACACTTCAAAGCCCGCCATCACCAAAGCGGATGCTCCGCCACAGAGTACGGCCTGTTCACCGAAAAGATCCGTTTCGGTCTCTTCCTTGAAACTGGTTTCCAAAACCCCGGCGCGAGTGCCACCGATGCCCTTGGCCCATGTCAGCGCCGTTTCCTTTGCGTGGCCGCTCGCGTCTTGGAAGACGGCGATAAGTGTCGGCACGCCTTTTCCTTCAGTGTACTGGCGGCGCACGATGTGGCCCGGGCCCTTGGGGGCAACGAGAATCACGTCGACGTCCGCAGGCGGGACGATGGTCTTGTAATGGATGGAAAAGCCGTGGCTAAAGAGCAGCGTTTTACCCTTAGTCAGGTTGGGCTCGATGTCTTTTTTGTAAGCGGCGGGCTGCTTGGTGTCGGGCAAACCGACAAAGATAACGTCCGCGCGACGCACGGCTTCTGCGGTGTCAAACACCTCGAAACCACGCTCTTGGGCAACCTTGCGGGACTGGCTTTCAGGATAAAGGCCGACGATGACATGCACGCCGGATTCCTTGAGATTCAGTGCGTGCGCGTGTCCTTGGGAGCCGAAGCCGAGAACGGCGATGGTTTTGCCGTGGAAAAAAGCGAGGTCGGCGTCCTTGTCGGTGTAGATGGTAACAGCCATGGGATAGTGGTTTGTGTTTAGTGTTGAGAGTGTTTGGGAGAAAAACTAGTCGTCCCGGCGGGCTAGGGCAATTTTACCGGTCCGAGTGAGGTCTGAGATACCAAAGGGCTCCATCAGGAAAATGAACTTACTGATTTTGCTTTCGTCACCAGTGATTTCGATGGAGATGTTGCGGCGCTGCACATCGATGATTTTAGCGCGGAAAATGTCGCAAATCTGCATCACTTCGGAGCGGTTTTCGGGTGAAGCGGTGACACGCATCAGAACCAGTTCGCGGTCCACGCTTTGGTCGTCGCTGTAGTCCTGCAACTCAATGACGTCGATGAGTTTGCGTAATTGTTTGGTGACCTGCTCCAAAACCGTGTCATCTCCACGCACGACGATGGTCATGCGAGAGGTGGCCGGGTCCAAAGTGGGGCCGACGTTTAGGGTGTCGATGTTAAAGCCGCGCCCGCTGAACATGCCAGCGATGCGCGTCAAAACGCCGAATTTATTTTCAACCAGAACCGAGATCGTGTGACGCATGCGAAAGGGGCGCGGAGGTTGCGCCAACCTGAGGCTTGGGTCAAACCCAAAGTGGCGAGAGTAAAAAAAACAGGCGATTTAGGAAGCCAGCCGCCGATTAGCCCCCTCGCCTCAGGGCCTCGATTTTGGGGACAATCCCCCGCTCAACGCCTCCTCGTAAAGCGGTCGCCGCAATGCAAACCCCAAAAACAAGACCCCTATCGCAATGAGAAAAAAGGACAAAAACACACCCCGGGGCATTCCAAAATTAAAGTCTTCCGGTTGCCGGAATTGCTCCCCGGCAATCCGCAACAGCGCATAGAGGACAAAAAATGTGCCGGTCAACACACCACGAGGAACCCGCACTCGGGTGCGCATCAGCCAAAGAGCCAGGAAAAGAACCACGCCTTCCAGCAGCGCCTCAATGAGTTGGGACGGGTAGCGAGGCGGCAGCACCGTGCGCAACACCTGTTCCAGAGCCGCCGCGTCGGGTCCGCCTTTGTGCAACAGAGCCGTTACGGCATCAGGGGCAAGATTGACGAAAGGCGTCTTCTCCAACAACTCGGGATGCTCGCGGATCTCTGTGGGAAACTGGACGGCCCAGGGAACCGAAGCGATGCGCCCGTAAAGTTCACCGTTGATGAAATTTGCGATGCGCACAAAAAAAAGTCCGGGCGGGGCAACCGTCACCAAACTGTCGCCTATGCCCGTCCAGGAGAGCTTATTCCTCCGAGCGTAATAATAGGTGTAGGCCACCAGCCCCAGAATACCACCGTGACTGGCCATTCCGCCTTCCCAAACCCTTAGTATGCTCAGCGGTTCACGGCAAAAACGCTCAAAATCGTACAACAGAGTGTAGCCCAATCGCCCCCCGAGCAGCACCCCGAACAATGCCGCCCAAGTGATAAAATCACTCACCTTCTCAGCTTCCAGCGGCATGAGACGCCTTCTGGCCAAGTGAACGCACAGTTGGTACGCCACCAAAAAGCCAAGAACGTAACACAACCCGTACCAGCGGATCCCCACACCTTGGGCGAATTCCCACACAAACGGGCTGAACCGGTGGAGATAAAAATGCTCCATGGAAAAGTTCCTTGCGAAGAAAACGCCTTAGGCGGGTAAATAACTCAACCTGATGGACGAAGCCTAGGGCTTCAACTCGTTGCCGCTCTGCGCATCCACGATCATGAAACGCTCGTGGTGGAAGGTCGGATCGGAGCGGAACGTAAGACGCCCGGCGTACTTGCGCTCGATTTCCACCAACAACTCCTCGTCCTCGCTGCGCAGGCGGGTCATGACGTGGGGGTTGACGGTGACTTTGAGCTCGTGCACTTCGGGGAATTTGCGGAGCACCAGATGCAAGGCACGCTGCAATTCCACGCTCATGGTCATGGAGCTCTTCACCTTGCCCCGACCATTGCAATAAGGGCAGGACTCATACACTGCACCGGAAATGGACTCCTGCGCGCGTTGCCGAGTCATCTCCATAAGCCCCAGCGGAGAGATGGGTAGCACGTGCGTCTTGGCCTTGTCGCGCTTCAGGCGGTCCTTCATGCGCTGGTAGACGGTTTGCTGATCCTTGCGGCTCTTCATGTCGATGAAGTCACCGATGATCAGGCCACCGATATTGCGCAAGCGCATCTGGCGAGCCATTTCGTCGGCCGCCTCCATGTTGGTCTGCAGGATGGTCTTCTCGACATCCTTGCCGCCCTTGTTGCGCCCCGTGTTGACGTCGATGGCGATCAACGCCTCGGTCTCATCGATGACGATGTAGCCGCCGCAGGGCAGCCAAACTTGACGATGAAAAGCGTCGTCGATCTGCTTTTGCACTCCAAAGCTCTCGAAAATCGGCTGGGTGCCGCTGTAAAACTGGATCCGGTTGCGGGAACGCTTCGAGATCTGGCCGACCAATTCGCCCATACGTTTGACGGCCAGTTCGTCGTCGCAATGCACTTCGTCGATTTCGTCGGTGAGAAAGTCGCGAACGGTACGCTCGACAAGATCAGGCTCTTCGAAGGCGCACACTGGGGCGGGACGCTTGTTGACGGTATCCTCAATTTTGCGCCACTGCTCTAGCAGCAACCCCAAATCGCGGACAAAATAACGAGCGCGCTGCCCCTCACCCACGGTGCGGATAATGACGCCCATACCGGGAGGAACATCGAGTTCACGGAGAATTTTGCGCAACCGCTCCCGTTCCTTTGGAGATTCGATTTTGCGCGAAATGCCGCTTTGATCACTGTAGGGCATCAAGACGAGGTAACGGCCTGGAAGCGACACATTGGTGGTGATGCGCGGGCCTTTGGTGGAAATGGGGCCCTTGGTGACCTGCACGAGCACTTCGCTGCCAATGGGATAAATTTCAGGGATGTCCTTGGCGGTGATACGGCGTTTGTCGTTACCACCACCGTTGGCGCCACCCCGTTCCACCTGTTCGACCCCGCTGTCGAGGGCGGCTGGAAGAGCATCCCAGAAGTGGAGGAAGGCATTTTTCTCAAACCCAATATCAACAAACATGGCCTTGAGACCATGCTCGATGTTTTTGACGCGGCCCTTGAAAATAGAGCCTACGATATTGCGGTCGGTTTGCCGTTCGATGGAGTACTCTTCGAGGACTCCATTTTCGAGCAAAGCGACGCGTCGTTCAAGTTTTTCAGAGCTGATAATGAGCGTGTTGCCGGTCCGCCGAGGGGCGAGCCCGAGCAGGCGTTTGACGCGTTCGGTCATGGATAAAATTTTGGTAAAAAAGGTTGAAAGCACTGGGGTTCAGTGGGCGGTTTTGCCCGCAGGTGAAAGGGGTGTGGAAAGGGGGGGGTCCGTCTTTCTAGGGCCGAAGAGCCGTTCAAAGAAGCTTCTTTTCTCACGAGTCTCCTCCAAAGGCGTTTTTTTCGAGACACTCCCCATTTCGTCCGCCTCTGGACGGATGTCGGGACTGGCGTCGGAGACGGGCTTCTTTTTGGCTGCTTTAGCGCCCCCAGCAGAGGAGCTATCAAGGTGATGATCAGCGGTTTCCCGATCTACAGCATCGGGCGCAATAAGCACGCCAGTTTTGTAATTTACCTCGTCAATCTGGGCAAAACTTCCCACCGCCGGTTCCAGCCAAGTTAATCCAGGATCCACGCCCTTTTCCAATGCCAGGGATTGCTCGAAAATCCGCTGTGCAATGGGCGCCGACACTCCCCCACCGGACTTCGCCCCCTGCACAAACACACACACCGCGAACTTCGGCGCATCGTACGGCGCAAAGCTCATAAACCACGTGTGATTATCCTTTTCCTTCTTGCCGTTGACCTCCCGCCAAAACTGCGCCGTCCCCGTTTTTCCCGCTACTTCCACTCCTTTAACTTGCGCCTTCTTACCCGTGCCGCCTGGTTCATTGACCACTTTCCACATTCCGCGCCGCACCAATTCAATTTCTTCGTCGGAAATTCCCGAATCGTGCAAATCTGCACGAAGCACCGGTTTGGATGGAGCCACCGGTTCGCCCGTATCGGGATCCACCACGTCCCTGCCCTCGCTGTCCACCACGCGCGCGACCAATTTGGGTACAAAACAGCGCCCACGGTTGGCCACCGCCGCCCCCACCAGGCACATTTGCAAGGGAGAGGCCTCCACAGAACCCTGTCCGATGGATACATTTGCCGTGTACCCGTTGGACCAGCGCTCCGCTGGATTGACCATCTTTAACCATTCCGGACTGGGCAAAATACCGGGATCCTCACCCGTCAAGGGCAGGCCGCTGCGCTGCCCCAAACCCAAGGCCTGACCCACGGCGACAATCTGGTCAATGCCCGCCGCATTACCCCATTGATAAAAAAAGGCATTGCAAGAGTACTTTAACGCATCCGGCAGAGTCAGGACTCCGTGGGGCGCGAGGTGCTTTTCCATCACCCAGCACTTCATGTACTTGTTGCCGTAAGAAACCCCGCCCGAACAGCTGAAGGTGCTCTTGGCGGTGAGGCCCTTCTTTAATCCCGCCAGAGCGGAAACCGCCTTGTAAGTTGAACCCGGCGCGTACCCCTGAATGGCGCGGTTGGTGAGAGGGTTGGTTTCGTCTGTTCGGATACGCTGCCAGTCATCGCGGGAAATACTGGGGATGAAAACATTAGGATCGTAAGAAGGCACCGACGCCATGGCCAGAACCTCCCCGTTGTTAGGATCCACCACCACGCACGCCGCCCGTCCCACTCCAGCGTCCCGCAGCGCCCGCTCAACGATGTACTGGATGCGGGCGTCGATGGTCAAATACACGTGGTTACCCTGCTTGGGCTCCACACGACGCACCTCATTTTCAATGACGCCCTTAATATTGCGCTGCAACACACGCACTCCGGGCGTGCCTCGCAACCATTTGTCCAAGTGGGCCTCGACCTGCGATTTACCCTCCGAATCCGGCTGGTAAAAAGTGTATTTGCGAATGTCGGGCAACTTGTCAATGTCCGCAGGCGCCCCCACGTACCCTAGCAAATGCGAAGCCAGCGCCCCGTACAGGTACTGGCGCACCGGCCTGAGCGCAATTTCCACCCCCGGCAAGCCCACGTCATTTTCTGAAAACCGCGCTATGGTGCGGAAATCCAACTCCTCCAAGTAAGTAAAGGGCACCTCGGTATCGTTACGATAATGCCGCTGCAAACGCACCGAGTTGTAATCCTTGGCAAGATCCAATTCCTTTAGCCGAGGAATGATAGTGCTGTTGACGATCTTCACGACATCCTCCTCGTGCTTTTCCTTCAACATTTGATGCACTGGCGCCGTATAGGTGGCCAGCGGAGGCTTGCCGTAATGCTGCCGGTAGCCGCGCACCATGTCTGGGAGGTAAAAATCCACCTCATAACTCGCCCGATTCCCCACCAACGTCAGACCGTTGCGGTCCCTGATTTCGCCTCGAACCGAGGGAATGCGGACAGTGACCTCGGAGCGGGAGGACATCTTGCGGGTCCAGCGTTCG
Source organism: Opitutus sp. GAS368 (assembly GCA_943329925.2). Lineage (GTDB taxonomy): Bacteria > Verrucomicrobiota > Verrucomicrobiia > Chthoniobacterales > Chthoniobacteraceae > Chth-196. The sequence continues at coordinate 10,412 of CALQFT020000030.1, read as the reverse complement.
CCGTGGGCGACCTGCAACCACCAGAGGCGCCCAACCAACACAGAAAGACCCGACACCATCACAAAAGCGATGAAGTAGATGCGCAACTCGCCGTCGGGGCCTTTATTTTTCCGATGGTTAACTCCGGAGTTCATACCTGATTTTCCTCTTTTTCCGGACGGTAGTGCTGATGCCCCATGAGGCCGGCAAGATAGGTCAGCGCAAAAAACGCGAACGGAGCAAGAACCAGCGCCACAACGCCTGCGCCCAAAATCCGGCCCCAAATCAGCCCTGAAAAATCAAAACGCAGCGGCTCGCGTCTTAAAGAAATCATTAAATACTCCATCAGCACCAGAATCGAGGTGGCCACGCCGCTAAACAGGCAGTGAACCTCCCAGCGCTTGCGCAAAAACAAGGGGCGCAACCCGCTCATAAGCGCCCCCAAAACCGCATACATCAGCACCGACCAGCCGATCCCCAGCTCCGTGGAGTCTTCAATCCACTGGGCGTGCAACAAATCCCACATCACCCCAGTAAAGAACGCCAAAAAGAGCATCCCCGCTGTGGAAAAAGAAAGCGCCCCGTACAGGAAAACAACCGGCATCAAAAAGACACGTGCCCCCCAAGGCGGTACCGCACCGAAAAAGTGCTGTGCCACCAAGCTCAGGAATAGCGCGGCGATGATGGTGCAGAAAAACATCAGGAGGGCGACATTTTAGCGGTGATTTCCGGAAGTAATAGGTTGGGTAGTGGGCAGTTGCAGTGAAACAAACCCCCTCACTTGGGGTCGCTCACCACGATAAACACATCCTGTAAAGCGGTGAGATCCACTGCGGGAACCAATGTCGCAGCACCATCGAGTTCACGCACTCGAAAGTCTTGAACTACCCCAATTAAAATCCCCGACGGATAAACGCCCCCCACCCCGGAAGTAAGCACCTTTTGCCCCACTTTCAACCCCGCCTGTTTCGAGAGAAAAAACAGCGAAACCATTGGAGCAGAGCCGCTCGAAGCCCTATCTCCGCGCAAAATCCCCTGCTCCCGAGAACTTTCCACGCTGGCGGCCACCTTGCAATTCTCGTCGGAAATCAAAATCACCACCGAAGAATGCTCCGACACTAGCGTCGTCTTGCCCACCAACCCTTCCTCCGTAAGCACCGGCATGTCGCGCCGCACGCCGTCCTCGCTGCCCCGATCGATCACCACCTGGTTAAACCACGTCGAAATATCCCGCCCAACGATTTGCGCCGGCACCAGCTTGAACACCGCTCTGCCCCTGTAGCCAAGGGCTTTGCGCAACCGGTTGTTTTCCGCCTCCATGCCGCGCAAGGTCTGGTTGGTGGCGCTCAACTCCCGATTCGCCACCCGCAACGCCACACTTTCGTCCTCCAAGTCCTCCAGTTTTTTGAGCCCCTCGCGAAAGGCGCTAAATTTCCGCTCCAAGGTGGAGCCTGAACGCAAAAACGGAGTCAGAACCCCCAAAAAACCAGATTGCAAACTCCTTAGTGACGAGGGAGTTCCTGCCCCCAGCACCAGAATCAGAAACGCCACCAGGAAAACCCCGGCGGCGATAAGCTTCGATCGCATCCTCATAACTTCCAGCCTGTGCTTGCCATCCTTTCAATCGAAATGAACGGACGCAACCGCTCCGTCGGCTGCTCAGGAAAGCAAGCCGCGCCTAGCGTGAAGTTCACCCGTTGACTGCTCGCCCTCAATGATGACGCGAATCGGTTGCCGTCGATACCTGGCGTAAGAAGTTCAGTTCCTGCAATGCGCGGCCAGTCCCCTCAGCCACTGCGCTCAAGGGATCCTCCGCCAAGTGCACTGGCAAACCGGTTTCTTCGGTCAGCAACTTATCCAAGCCGCGCAACAAAGCGCCGCCGCCGGCAAGCACCAGACCGCGATCCACCAAGTCCGCCGACAATTCTGGAGGGCACCGCTCCAGAGCCACACGGACCGAATCTACAATTGTGGATATTGGTTCAAGCAAAGCCTCGCGAATCTCCTGGGAGGTGATGGTCAGTGTTTTGGGCAATCCCGCCACCTGATCTCGCCCTTTAACTTCCATAGTCGCCTCCCGTTCCAAGGGATACGCGGACCCGATTTTAATTTTGATGTCCTCCGCCGTACGCTCCCCGATCATCAAGTTGTACGCCCGCCGCATGTATTGGATAATAGCCTCATCCAACTCGTCACCCGCCACGCGCACCGAGCGCGAGTAGACGATGCCTGAGAGAGAAATCAGCGCCACCTCCGTGGTCCCGCCGCCGATATCAATAATCATATTGCCCGCAGCGTCTTGCACGGGCAACCCGCAGCCAATTGCAGCCGCCATCGGCTCCTCAATCAAGTGCACCTCCCGCGCCCCCGCCCGCAGCGCCGAGTCTTTCACCGCACGCTTCTCCACCTCCGTAATGCCGGAAGGTACCGCCACCACCACACGGGGACGGGGCCGGAAAAAGGTACGTCGCCCATGGACCTTGATAATAAAGTGACGAAGCATCGCCTCGGTGATTTCAAAGTCGGCGATCACCCCGTCCTTGAGCGGTCGAATCGCCACGATATTGCCCGGAGTACGCCCCAGCATGCGCTTAGCCTCGTCTCCAACGGCCAATACTCGGTTGGTTCCAGCCTGCACGGCGACGACGGAAGGCTCCCGCAGCACTATCCCGCTGTCTTTAAGATACACCAAAGTGTTGGCGGTCCCCAAATCGATACCAATATCGTTGGAAAACAGCCCGAAAAATCTGTTTATCATGTCTAAGTCCCTAAATGAAAAAGTAATCTAGCAGCACCACGCGGAAGGCACCATCACTCACTCAATTATTTGATTCCCCGAAGCGCGCCCCCACTTTGAACCCGCCAAGAGGTTCTGCCAGCAGAAACACAAAGCAAATCGCAAAGAAGAGCGTCTTCCAATTTGGCGCAGGGCTTTAACAGCGTCAAAAGAGAAATGTTTCAATGAAGGCAGCACTGGCGAAACTTCAGGCCTAACGCCCATGCCTCGTCGCTAAAATCCTTGGCATTGAAAAAAAGCTCCCTTGCAAAGGTGCCAAACTCCACGCCCGGTGCAGTGAGAATCAGGAAAAGCGACAGGACGGCCAAATTGACGATGTAAATGAGCACCAACGAAAACAGGTTGCCGTGCATTTTTAAATCACTCTGGCCGCGCCGGATCATCCAAACGGTGAACGTGCAGTGAAAAGACCAGCACACCCCCATCAAGAGCAGAAAAATCTGGATGGGAAACAACCATCCCCACAACACCGCCGGGGCGTCCTCGATCACATAAAAAGGCCGCACCACCAAAAACAGCATCAATAGCACCACGCAGGGCAAGGGATAAAAGTACGGAGCCAAGGTCACCAGTACAGTGGGTTTGTTGGTCAAAATATGACCATGGTCTCGGTACACCTTTAACTCTGAAACCCGCCCATTGCTCAACCACGTCCAGATCGCGTGCGTGTGTTCGTGCACCCAAACGTACCAGCGCAAAAGCCACGGCTCGCCCTGCGCGTACAGGCTCCCGCTAAAAGTCAGCAACCACAATACCGCCCCCAGCACAAAAAACCAAAAATCCTCCGTTCTCCAGTACGCCTGGTGCACGGTTGCGTGCCGAAAGGCGCCGACAAAGCTGACCGTCCACACCCAGGCCATCGGCAGCAAAAATACGCCGACAATGTTCTTGAGCCACGTTAAAGGCACCCGAAAAGACCGGCGCGGCGCGGACGCAGCACCCGCTCGAGTTGGCATGGTATCCCGTTCCACACGCGCCCCTTCCTCCGAGGCAATCGACTTGCCCGCCACCGCTGCTGCCCTCAAACGGGGCCCCTGCGAACCAGCGCCCGCCTTCTTTCGGACTTTAGGGGACGAGGAAGCCTGCGCCTTCAAGCGCCTCTCTTCCCGGGCCATGCGCTGTCCCGGCCCGCCGCGAAATTCTGGTTCAGGAGTCAACGCGTCCGAAGGTACTGCCCGAAAAGGGCGGATGTGGCACTGCCAAAATCTTTATGCCCGGCCCATATACTGGCCCGTGCGCGTGTCCACCTTGATGGATTCGCCTTCCTTAATGAAGAGCGGCACCTGCACCACTTTTCCAGTCTCAAGCGTGGCGGGCTTTTGCACGTTGTTAGCGCTGTCCCCGCGCACGCCTTCGGCAGACTCCGTTACCTTCAAAACTACCGAGGCTGGCATGTCGATGCTGGCGGGTTTCCCCTCCACAAACAGCACTTCCACCTTCATGTTTTCCGTCAAATACTCCTTGGATTCTCCGATGAAGGCCTCTTCGAAGGGGACGGTTTCATAGGTTTCCGGGTCCATGAAATTATAGGTGGTTTGGTCTTTGTAGGAATATTCCAGCGTCTGACGATGCACCTCCACAGACTCCACCTTGTCAGTGGAACCAAAGCGCACATCAGCCGACTTGCCCGTCCCAATGTAACGGATGATCGCCTGCACAAACGCCCGCAGGTTGCCCGGCGTCCTGTGCATGACCTCCAAGACGATTGCGGGGTTGCCGTTGTAGCGAATGCACATGCCTTTGCGGAGATCGTTTGCTGCTGCCATGGGTCAAAAAGTAAAAGTGGTGTGGGTTAAAACGTTGGGGCAACGTTTGTCGGGTGGAAACGTTGATTGCAACGTCGATTAAGGTGTTTAGCAAGCCGCGAAGCCAGCTGAGTGGAAACACTCGATTAGCAACTATCCCTCACCGGAGGAACCCATGCAAGCGATCTCCATAACCCCAAGGCCTTGCGCTTGAGTTTAGAGCGGAAGAGGGCGCACCCTACTTCGATTCCATCTTCCAAACGCCCTTCCAATCCACAGGCGGGGCGGCGGCGAGCTGGACACAGTGCTCACTCAGAACGTGGCTGGCCTTGTCTGCGTACTTCACCACCAAGGCGTCGAAAAGCGGCTGGGCCTCTTCAAAACGGCCCGCCTCATACACCTCGTAAGCCTTTCCGTACGCTTCACACAGCTCCGGATAGAGGGGGGGCGTGCACGGGTTTTCGCATTCGAACAACTGAATCGGATCGCTTTTCCCTTTCACAATCACTCGGTCGATCATCCGGTGCACTCCGGGATTTTTCAACTCGTTGAGGACGTCGCACGAAACCAGCAGCTTCACCCCGTAGTATTTGGTCAAAGCCTCGATCCTGGAAGCCGCATTAACGGCGTCGCCGACCAATCCGTAATCCAGCCGTTTAGCGGAGCCCTTGTTACCCACCAGCACATGGCCGCGGTGCAGGGCCACTCCATACCCAAAGATCTTCGTGACCGCCTCAGGAAACTTGACGCTCACCGTCTCCATACCCGTGATCAAGGCTTTCGCCGCCCGCAAGGCGCTGTCAGGGGCGTCGGGCTGGGCCTGTGGCGCCCCCCAGTAACTCAAAAACTGGTCGCCCAAAAAGTGCTCGAGATTCCCCGCCTCCCGCATGATGGCGTTGGTTTGAACCTCAAAGACTTGGTTAAGCAGGTCGAACATGCCTTGGGGCCCCAGTATCTCGGCTAGGGGCGTGGAATTGCGCAAATCAGTGAGGAGCAGGGTGACGTCAGCGTGCTTGGGCAGCATGGAGCCGGGGTCGGAGAGAACGGCTTCGAGCACCTTTGGGGAGAAATACAACCCCATAGTGTGCCGCAACTTAACGCGATCCAGATGCTCCTGAAAAAAGTCGTAAAACAAAATCAGGATACTGCTTACGCCCAGCACGAGGACGGGGACGGCCACGGGGATCACCCAGCCCTTGTCGTACAGCCACTGGGCTATGAGCCAATAAGCGCCCACGCACAAAACCAAAACCGCCAACCGCTCGCCGGGTTGGGAATTATGAAAACACAAGGCGCCAGCGAGCAACCCCGCCAGCAGTATCATAAAGAACACCGCGAGTTTTGGCATTTCGCGGAGGAACTCGTGGTTTAACGCGGCCGCCATGATGTTGAGGTGGACCTCCGGCCCGTTCATCTGGCGCTCTGTGAATGGCGTGTCGTGTTCGTCGTGGAAAATGCCCGCCGTGGGGCCGATCAACACGATTTTATCACGAAAAAATGCGCCATTGGCGTAGTTCTTTTCCCAGATATTCGGGCTCAACACGTCCCCAATCGGATGTACCTGATAACCAAATCCCGGCGCGTTTCCGTAGCGAAACCGTGTCGTTTCGAATGCCTCAGGCACCGCTTCAGGATGAGCAAATTTCCGCACCGCTCTCGCCGCAAGCGACTCCATCACCACGGCACCATCCACCACAAAGCCAGCTTGCGCCCCAGTTTGGCGGAAGCGCGCGCGCCGCACCACTCCATCGAAATCTCTGGGGATGTTGACATAAGCCACCCGATCGTCCTGCACCAGTGCATCGGAATCCGCCGCTGGCAACACCACGGGGTTGGGGGTAATGAGCTGTAGAAAATCGCCGCGCGGAGTCTTTTGCGGGCTCATGGTGCACCCGATCACCACCTTATCCTTGTGCCGCAAAAGAGCTGCAGCCAGTTGCTCATCTCCTTCGTTGGGCGCACCGAAAATCAAGTCGAAGGCGATCACCTTGGCGCCCGCATCGGCCAGTTTGTCGATCAACTCCGCCCAAACCGCCCGTGACCAAGGAAAGTTTTTCTGCAACGCCCGAAGCACAGGCGCTTTATCAAGTGCGTCCTCGCTGAAATCCGTCTCTGCGTACTGCGGGCGGTCAATTCCAATGAGTACCAACTCCGGGGCCACCGGCGTCTTTTTCCCCATCCGCGCCCGGATGTCCTCGGTAAAGGTCTCCATCTGCTTGAGCGGTATGTAAGAAAACCCACGAAACAAGCCGTCAAGAGAGAGCGCCAAAAACGTGCAGCTCAGGCAGATGAGCAGAAAAACCCACTGACGTTGGGGAAGTTTAATCATCGTAAATTAGAGAATTAACCACCCAAGATTCCCCTTACCTCACTCGCTAAAATTGGACGCGGAGGGAGAGTCCCATTCCCGTATCCACTTTCTGATAGTCTGCGATATTGGGATCCTCGGAGCTACGCCCCTCGAAATTTGCAAAGGCGCGCAGGGAAGCCTCGTTGCAGAGTGAATACGCCAGAACCACGCCTAGTGTTTGCGTCAAATCTTTGCGGACGTGGTTGCGCGTGTACTGGGTAAACTGCGCCCTGTAAAACGTCTGAAAGCCGAGCTTGGAAAGCAACTCCCTCGAATAGGTAACCGTCGCGGATTCATCCACCCGATCGTAAGAGTCGGAAGGAACCAAATAAGAGGGATCCAAATAAGAGATGTGGCCAGCAACTCCGATGTTAGCGGAAATCGCGGATTTTTTGCTCAATTCAAAAGAGCGTTGGAGGCTCAGATTCGGAGCGAACTCCGAGTAAAATTCGGTATAAGAACCGTCGATAGAAGTGAGCAGACGATTGTAGTCCATGCCTCCGCCAACGAGCCACTTCTCCGCATAGAGGTAGTGCCCCTGCACAAACAGGGTGCTGATATCAAAATCCGAGTCATTGATTGTACTTTCGCTCCTTCCACTCGCTATCCCGTAATTAAACTTTTGATGACGATACCCCGCTCTCGCTGAGAATTGGCCTCCGGGCACTTGCCATGCTGGAGGAGTCACGGCGAGCTGCACTGTGGAAATCATCATCGAAGAATCCGTTTTGCCTGTCTCAGTCAGGTAGACGTTGGAAGTGGAGCCGAATTGCACGTCCGAAGAGGCTTCCAGCCAGTTATGGCGGGGCTTTTGACGGATGACATTTTGGGGACCGACGTCCTTGTCCTCGTCTTCGTAAAGCGAGGAAATCTCCTGAGCGGCAGGGGTCTGCAACCGAGTACGTAGATCTTGACGGCCCATTTGTTGAGTCGCCGTATCAATGCGGTTTTGGGCAACAGCAATTCCCGAAAGAGAGCACCAAGTCAGCGCCACCATCCAAAAGCCTCGAAGGCTCACATGTAATTTCATAGGGGTGGAGAGTCGTGATTAACGACCATTGGCGATTATTGTGATGTTTCGGGTCGTGCCAACCGGTAACCCATTCGTTTGCAAATTAGCAGTGGTGGTCGTGGATGGAATTAGGACGCCTCCGTATTTGACTCCATTAATGAAGTTTACGCGTAGCGGCACGGACGCCTGCCCAGTGTTGGGATTTGGCGCAAGTTGCCCGTTGCTAGATTTCAGCGTGACAGCGGAGCCTGCGCTAAAGTCGACATTGGTTAGATTGATGGTTCTTGCGTCCAAGGAAATACTCGTCGCGTTCAGATTGGTATTGAGCGTTTGGCCGCCGACAAGGCTAATGACCCCGCCCGCCACCATGCTCAAGCTGGAGCCAACGGGTGCCGCCGATAAAATTCGCGCCCAAGTATTAGTCATGGAAATGTCCCCAAGCGACTTGAAGGAAACATCGCCTCTCGCATAAACACTCAGATTGTTGCCGGTGATGCTGCTGCCACGGACGTCCACCGAACCGGAGCGGTTAAACAAAATGGAGTCGGTAAGGGTAACGGCTGAGTTGACGGTTGCGTCCGCGATACCGAGCACAAAGGATTCAGCTTTCGCCACGAGAAAAGTCGTTGCCACGTTGATGGGCTTCCCGAGAATCCAGAGCAGCTTTTCAGTCGCTTTCGAGTCAGGCCCAATCGGCAAGGCGAGCTCGGTGGTGAGGTTAGTCAACTGACTAGGTGAAGGCGACGGTCCACCTCGTATTTCCAACAATGCATTTTGAGTCCTGTTGTCGTTAATCGAAATGGCACCAGAAGCGGCGATCAATTTCACATCGATTAGCAAGTCTGGGAATACAAACTCAGCAACATTCCCACCTTGAGGGAAGTGCTCTAGCGGTTGCTCGAGCGGTTGAGGCGCCACCTCTCCTGGCAATAATACGGGCGGAGGAAGAGGATCTTTCCCCTCTAATGTGAGGGTTTTGGCGAGCAAAATGCGGGTGGTCTTATCGCCATAATCGGATTTAAGCTGGCTGAAACTAGCCTCCCCAAAAACGGAGGCAAGAGTCGAAGGCACACTTAACCCCGATGAGAGGGATAGACGACTCAGCAAACTTACCAAACTCAAAGGTGTTTTCCCTGAACCAAGCAAACTGGTGCCTGGTTCCTTCCCATGCTGTCCAATAACGGAGACATCTTGACTTAAAGCAAAATTCACGTCGCTGTCTGAGGGAAGTGAAATGATTCCTTTCGCCTCTTCGGTGGGACGTTTGAGATCATTCTTCCGAAAAGTGGGCCCATTTTCCTCCATTAACTGGTCGCCGCGCACCCTCATATTAGTGGATTCAGCACGACCACTGGCGATCATGCGCTCCTGACGCTCGACAGAGTCCAGCACCTTGCGCTCGGAGGCGATGGCGGTGCGAAAGCCCTTCATCAAGGCAGAGCCCGCCACTTGTTCTTTTAGACGAAAATTAAGGACGGGGCCGAAATCACTTTTTCCCGGAGCAACGACCGTGAGTTGGCCTGCGGTCACTGCCATGGAATTACCGCCGGGCAAGGTGGCCTTCGCCTTGCCTTCTAGGACCAATAACTTAAATCCTCTGTTCGCAGTTGCCGTCACGATCAGCGTCGTGCCCATCACCGCCGCTTGCGCCCCATCGGAAGCGATCACTCCCCCGCCCTTTCCTTCGGGCGAATGAAAAAGAATGCTACCCTTTTGTAGATTCACCTGTCGCTTGTCCGCTGCGAAGGAAAAGACGGTGTTAGCGCCCACGCGAGTCACAGTGCCGTCGGGGGCGACGAGTTCCGCTCGGGAATTGGCGCCCGTGGAGATCTGATCAGGCACCTTGAACGTCTGATTGACGCTCGCCGGTCTGGAGCGCTGAGTGACGGCATCAATGATGACGACTTTGTCCACCACCTCTGTGAACTTCAGCGTATTAAGATTTTGCGGCGCAGCCCCTAGTGCGCTGGAGGCCGCCAGCGAGAGCGAGGCAAGGCCGACGGCGGCGCGCCGCATCGCAGACACAGCGGACGCACGAAGCGGTGGAGGTGTGGAAATTAGCATAGCCAGAAGAGTGAAACTTGAACGGTTATAACGTCAAAATAAGACTGAGAAAGATTTGTCAGCGAGCGCAGCTTTAACTAAAGCAATCTCAAAGGATAGCTGAAGTCATTTCACCAAACGAGAATGTTTTGGAGCAAGATCCCAGCTCGTTCTTCACATTTGTTACGTTTACTTACCGCTGGAATTACCCGAGAGGACAAGCTGTAGCAATTCGTCCCCAGTATACCGGTCTGCAGCCCCATGAGGGCAGGAGGAGACGCAGCGCGGTTCTGGCGTGTCCTTGTTCCCCTCTGCGTCACAGAGATCGCAGGCCACTGCCTTGGGTTGAGCCAACCGGAAGTGACGGGAAGACGAATCCGGCTCATTGGATTTCGGCGCCGCGTTGTGTTCATTGGGCACCATGAAGATGCTGCCGTAGGGACAATTATTGGCGCAGAGACCGCATCCAATGCAGTGGTCTTCAAT